>CANFZJ010000027.1 GCA_947451445.1 Comamonadaceae bacterium | reverse complement strand
GCGACAATTCCTCCGACACGGCAAACCCCGAGTTGAAGGCGTAGCGCATGAACACATTGCCAAACACCAGCACCACCATGACCGCCAGTGCGGCGGCAATCAGGTAGCTGAGTACCTGGCAGTACCCGTTAATCAGTTTCTTGAACATAGATGTATCTCCTGTATTTTAATTTTGTACGAACTAGTTAGTTTTATTTACTGGGGGAAACCCGACCCCCACTGAAAAGCAATTCAAGGTGCTTGTACAAACCTCACGATCAGGTCAATCACGCTGGCACGGCGGCGGGCTTGCACCTCGGGCAACTGCGTGTCCAGCTTGAAGATCAAACCAAACGTGTGCTGGTTCGACACATTGAAAAACGTCAGCGCTGAAATCGACGCGTGCAGGTCTATGGGCTCCAGCCCCGGGCGGAACACGCCTGCTGCCACGCCCCGTGCGTACAGTTTTTCGATAGACCGGATGGCGGGCACATTCAAATCCTGGATGGTTTTGCTTTGCGCCAGATACGCCCCCCGGTGGATGTTTTCCGACGCCACCAGCCGGATGTAGCTGGGGTTGCCCTGGTGGTGGTCGAAGGTAAAACCCACCAGCCGTTGCAAGGCCTCCACGGGCGGTAAATCTTCCAGATGTAAAGCGCCTTCGATGCTGCGCATGCGGCGGTACGACTCCTCCAGCACGGCCAGGTACAGGCCGTCCTTGCTGCCGAAGTAGTAGTAAATCATGCGCTTGCTGGTTTGCGTGGCCGCCGCAATTTCGTCGATACGCGCGCCGCTCAAACCTTTTTCGGCAAACTCGGCCAGGGCCACTTCCAAAATACCCGCCATGGTGCGCTCGGGGTCGTTGGTGCGGGTGGGCTCGCGCCGCGGGGCTGCAGTTTGTTTCGCAGGGCGCGTGGTTTTTTTTTGTACTGTTTCGTCCATTTGCGCAGTATAGGACGCAGAAAAACGGTGCGAATACAGACAATCCCGACATCTCCTACACCAGTGGCACGGTCAACTGTTGGATCACCGCCGCCGTGGCGGGCCGTACGCCGCGCCACCAGGAAAAGGCCTCGGCCGCCTGCTCGGCCAGCATGCCCACGCCATCGGCGAGTTGCGCCACGCCCGCGTTCTGGGCCAGCCGTAAAAACGGTGTCACTCCCTTGCCGTAGGCCAATTCGTAGGCCAGGCCGCATGCCTGGAACACATCCGCAGGCACAGGGGGCAATTCGGCGCGCAGGCTGGCCGATGTGGCGTTGAACACCACGTCGAACGTCTGGCCTTGTAGCGCCTCGTAGCGCGCGGCTTGCACCGTGCCGTGCTGCTTGCCGATGGCTGCCAGTTGCTCGGCCTTTTCGATGCTGCGATTGGCAATGACCAGCAGCGCCGGACCTTCTGCCAAGAATGGCAGCAGCGCGCCCCGTGCCGCACCGCCTGCGCCCAATAGCAGCACGCGCTTGCCGCGTAGGCTGGCACCCAGGTTGTGCACCACGTCGCGCACCAGGCCTACGCCGTCAAAGTTTTCGGCCAGGACATGTGCGCCGTCGAACTTGAGGGCGTTGGCCGCCCCGGCCAGCTCGGCGCGGGCGGACCGCTGCGTGGCGTAGGCAAAGGCATCCAGCTTGAAGGGTGCGGTGATGTTGATGCCCTTGGCACCGGCCTGGCGAAAGGCCTCCACGGTGGCGGCAAACCCGCCCAGCGGGGCTTCGATCTTGGTGTATTCCATGTCTTGCCCGGTGGTGCGGGCAAAAGCCATGTGGATCAGCGGCGACTTGGAAAACGCGATGGGGTTGCCGATGACGGCGTATGGGTCGAATTTGTCGGTCATGGTGGGTTTTCTTTATTGGCCAAACAGCACGCCGTCGGCCTGCATGGCGGCGATTTCGGCAGCGCTGAAGCCCAGGCTTTCGGCGATTTCGGCGTTGTGCTGGCCCAGATCGGGCGCGACCTGCTGGGTCAGGGTGTCAAACCCGGAGAAACGGAACGGCAGGTTCGGCAGCCGGATCTTGCCCAGCACCGGGTGCTCTTGCTCGATGACCATGCCGCGCGCCTGGATCTGCGGGTCGGCCAGCACCTCGTCTATGCGCTGCACCTTGGCGCAGGGCACGTCGATGCTGTCCAGCGCGGCCAGTACCTGCTGTACCGGCTGGGCCGCCACCCAGGCCTTGACCACCGGCAGAATGTCCAGCCGGTGCGCGTTGCGTCCGGTGTTGCTGTGGTAGCGCGTATCGGCCCCAAAGCCGGCCGGGCCACCACTGCGCTCCACCAGGGCGGCAAAGCGCTTCCAGGCGTCGTCTACCTGGGCGGCAATCACCAGGTCGCCGTCCAGGGCGCGGAACACGCCGTACAGGGTGGAGTTGGGCATGTCGTGCCCGGTCTGCACCGGCACCTCTGTGCCGCCGGACAGCGTGTAGCACTGCACTGCGTATTCGTGCATGGACACCAGCGTGTCGTACAGCGCCATGTCGATGTGCTGGCCCTTGCCGGACTTGACGCGGCCCAGCAGCGCAGCGTTGATGGCCGCCACCGCGTGGATGCCGGTGTACATATCGCCCAGCGAAATGCGCAGCAGCGGCGGTGCTTCACCCGGGTTGCCCACCATGTGCATGATGCCGCTCTTGGCCTCGGCGATCAGGCCGAAACCGGCGCGGTGCGCGTCCGGGCCGGTGTGGCCGTAGGCAGAGATGCTGCAGTACACCAGCCCCGGGTTGCGCGCGGCCAGCTCGGCATAGCCCAGCCCCAGCTTGTTGAGCGCGCCGGGGCGGTAGTTTTCAATGAACACATCGGCACTGTCCATCAGCTTCTGGATCAACTCTTTGCCGCGTGCATCCTTGGTGTTGACGCACAGGCCGCGTTTGCCCATGTTCTGCTGCAAAAAGTAGCCGCTGTAGTCGCCCACAAACCAGGCGTGCTGGCGGCCCGCATCGCCCGCGCCGGGGCGCTCCACCTTGATCACCTCCGCGCCCAGGGCGGCCAGGCAGCGCCCCACATACGGCCCGGCCAGAAAGTGGCTGTAGTCCACCACGCGAAAGCCCTTGAGCGGCAGGTCTTGTTGAGAGTTTGGCATGAAATATCCTGTTGGCGCAGATGGAATGTGCGCGGGCAGCTATGAATGTTGTAGCAATGGGTTTAGCACGTGCCAGGACGGCGCGGCACCATCAGGCGGTGTTCGCCGCGCTGCACCACCTGGCCGTGCTGGTTCAGCAGTTCGGACGGCAGCACCACGATGCCCCAGCCGGGTTTGCTTTTGCTGGCGCGCATGCTGCCTACGGTGAAGCGCACGCGCAGCACGTCGCCAATCTGGATGGGCAGCAAGAAGTCCCAGGTCCAGCCCAGCGACATGCCGGGCAGAAAGCGGTATTCGCTCTGCGTCTTCAACCCGTCGGCCACCGACTGGCCCATCAGGCCGTGGGCTACGCGGCAGCCAAAGTGCGAGGCCTTGGCGTAGGCCTCGTCCACATGCACGGGCGTGTAGTCGCCAGTGATTTCGGCATAGGCGTCGATGCGTTCACCGGTGACCACATAGGTCGGGCTGGTGCAGCTGTCGCCGATGCGGGCGTCGTCCCAGTATTTTTCGGGGCTGCTGAACTGGATTTTGGGGATGTCGCGTGGGTTCATGGTGGTTCAACTGTGTGCGCGGGGGTTGATGGCCAGCACCTGGCTTACGGTGTGGGGGCTGGCCTGGATCAGCTCGATCGCCAGGCCGTCGGGCAGCTGCAGCCAGTTGCGGCCCTGGGGCAGGGGGGTCACGCCCCAGGCTTGGGCGTCGCGCAGGGCGGCTTCCAGGTCATCGACCATGATGCCCAGATGGGCCAGCCAGCCTGCCTCAACGCTGGGCGGGGCGGTAAAGCCGGGTGTGCTCATCAGCTGCAGGCCGCCCAGCGTCCAGTACTGGTGCGGGGCGTCGGTGGGGCCGTCGATTTCGCGCACATCCATGCCCAGCACCTCGTAGAAGAAGTGGATGTGCCACTGAATGTCTTTGACGCGCAGTGCGACGTGTTCGACGTAGGATTTTTGGCTGTTTGCCATGTTCAGTCTCCTTTGGTTTTTACGGGGGGCAGGGCGCGTTCGATGCCCTTGATGCAGGCCACCAGGGCCTGGTTGACCGGGGTGGGCACGCCGTGTTTGGCACCCCAGCGCACCACCGCGCCGTTGACGTAATCCACCTCGGTGACCGAGCCTTTTTCCAGGCTTTGCAGCATGGACGCCTTGAAGCTGGCGGGCAGGCCCTCGGCGGCCTTGGCCCAGGCCTGCTGCGCTTGGGTGGTGGCCAGCCGGATGCCCGCCGCCTGGGCCACGGCCATCGCCTCGGCAACGGCCGCGACGGCGCAGGCTTCGACTTCGGGTACGGCATACAGCTCGCCATAGGCCAGCCGGGTGATGCCGCTGAGCGCACCGGTGGCCACGTTGACCAGCAGCTTGTCCCACATGGTGCCCAGGATGTTGTCGCTGACGGTGGTGGCCAGCCCGGCGTGGTTGAAGGCGGCGGCAATGCGCTGCACGCGTTCGCTGATCTGGCCATCCAGCTCGCCGATAAACGTTTCCTTGCCCTGTGTGCCTGCCAGGATGTGGCCGGGGCCGAGCAGCACGCCGCCTGCGTAGGTTTTGCCTGCCAGTACGTGCTGGCGGCCCACCACGTCGGCCAGCACGTCCTCGTGGCCCAGCCCGTTTTGCAGCGACAGCACGGCGGTGTGCGGGCCCACCACGGACAGCGCCGACGCCATGGCCTGGCGGGTGTGGAAGGACTTGACCAGCACCACCACCAGATCCACCACGCCCACTTCTGCGGCTTGGGTGGGGGCGCGCACCGCCATGCTGCGGTCGCCGTTGTGGTCACGCACCCGCAGGCCGTGTTGGCGCATGGCGTCCACATGGGCCTGGCCCCGGTTGACCAGCCAGACTTCGTGCCCGTCCTCGGTCAGCACGCTGCCGATGGCACACCCCAGGGCACCGGCACCCAGTACGCAGATTTTCAAGACCGTCTCCTTGTTGGCTCAATGGAGGGCGATCGTAGGAAATGGTGCACATGTTGTAAATGCAATGCTTGCAATACATTCCATTGCATTTTGAAATGGCACGGCCTGCTGCCGGGCACAATATTCGGTATTGCTGTGAGGCCATGGACGCGGCGCAGCCCTGGCCCTACCGTCGTTTGATTGAAGGAGATTCCCGCATGGATAGCTTGCTAACCACCGCCCCCCAACGCATGGTGGACTGCCACGTACACGTGTTTGACCCGGCCCGCTTCCCCTACCCGGCGGACAGTTTTTACAAGCCTGCAGGTGCAGAAATCGCCCCCGCTGCCTTGCTCGGCCAGGTGCTGGACGCGCATGGCGTGCACCACGCGCTGATCGTCGGCCCCAATTCGGGCTACGGGCTGGACAACCGCTGCCTGCTGGACGCAGTCGCCCACAGCGCAGGCCGCTACAAGGGCGTGGCCGTGGTGCGCAACGACGCCAGCCTGGGCGAGCTGCAAGACCTGCAAGCCGCAGGCGTGGTGGGTGTGACCCTGAATGTGGCGCTGCTGGGGGTGGACTTTTACCGCGCCGCCGCGCCGCTGCTGGACCGCCTGCGCCAGCTGGACATGTGGGCCCAGGTGCAGGTGGAGCACGACCAACTGGTGCCGTTGAAACCCCTGCTGGTAGACAGTGGCGCGCGCCTGTTGTTCGACCACTGCGGTCGGCCCAACCCGCAGGCTGGCGTGGGCCAGCCGGGCTTTGCCGCGCTGCTGGCGTTGGCCGAAACGGGCCGCAGTGTCGTCAAGCTGTCCAGCCTGGTGAAGACTTCCGCCCAGCCGTTTCCGCACCCTGACGCTTGGCCGTTTGTGCAGGCGCTGCTGGACGTCTATACCCCGCAGAACCTGGTCTGGGCGTCAGACTGGCCCTTTCTGCGGGCCCCGGCGCGCATCGACTACGGCCCGCTGCTGGCCCTGTTCGAGCGCCTGGTCCCCGACCCCGCCGCCCGCCAAGCCGTGTGGTGGGACACCCCCCGGCGGCTGTTCGGGTTTTCTGACTAAATAGAGCATCAGCGCATATTCCACCTGCGCAGATAGCTATCTTTTTAAGAGCGTTCAGGTAGCCGGATCGGCATGTCCTCGTAGCCGCTGGCAAAGCCGTCGCCGTCGCGTAGCGGGTCGCGGTTGACCAGGCGGCGGGCGTACATGGGGTGGCGCATGCTGCGCACCTCGTGCTCCAGCGTGGCCAGCACCTGGCCGCTGTCCAGGTCGGTGATGTCCTGAAAGCGGTACTGGCTCTGGTCGCTTTCTTCGGTCACCAGGCCGCGCGCCAGCAGGCGTTGGTGCGGGCCGGAGAAATCGGCCACGGTGATCTGCACGTGGTGGCCATCGTAGGGCGGCAGCGGGCGTGCGGTTTCGCGGAACAGCAGGCTCTCACCCAGGCCCGCCGGGACGCGGGCGTACACGCCTTCGCTGTCCACGCCGGTATGGGCCTGCGTGCCCAGCACGTCGCGGTAGAAACGGGCAATACCGGTGGCGCTGCCTAGCGCGGTGTCGATCTGCACATACGGCATACCCAGCTGGAGGCGGCCAAAGCGGGCCGGGTCGGGTGCATGCACGCGGATGCGGTTGCCCCAGGGGCAGGTGGCATACACGGTGTCGCCCTGGCGGGAAAAGGCAAACTGCGTGCCCGCCAGGCGGGGGGCCACGCGTGCCAGCCGGGCGGCCAGAGCGTCCACATCCGGCATGACCAGGCCGACCACCCCGCGCAGCACCTGTGCCGGGCCCACCGGTAGGTGGAACTGGCTGCTGCCGACGTTGATCCAGGCGTTGTCCACGCCGGTGCGTTGGTAGGGGTCGCGGGTCAGGCCCAGGCCCAGCATGTAGAAAAGTAGCGCCTGCTGCTGGTCGGGCACACGGATGTTGGCGTGGCCGAACTCGACGATGTTGCCGATGTCTTCGTCGGCGCGGTGAAAGGGGGCGTGCATGGGCTGAATCCTAAGCCCGGATACTTATGCGATAAATACAATGGAAAAAATACACTTCATTCCAAAAACAAATGGTGCTTGCCGACCCCGCCTTGCTGGATGCCAAGCTGCTGCGCTTGCTCGATGTGCTCTACACCACGCGCAGCGTGACCCGGGCGGCCGAGCAACTGGGCCAGAGCCAGCCCACGGTCAGTATTTGGCTGGGCCGCTTGCGCCAGCAGCTGGGCGACCCGCTGTTTGTGCGCACGCCCGAGGGCATGCAGCCCACCCCCCGTACCGACGGGCTGATCGCCACCGTACGCGAGGTGCTGGAGGGACTGCGCCGCCTGTCCGAACCCGAGGCGGTGTTCGACCCGGCCCATTCGACGCGCGAATTCCGCATCTTCATGACCGACGCCAGCCACATCACACTGCTGCCCCGGCTGTTTTCGCAGGTGCACGCGCTGGCCCCGCAGGTGCGGCTGGAGGCGGCCACCATGGACGCCAGCCTGGTGCCCGCGCTGCAGTCCGGCGAGGCCGACCTGGCGCTGGGCCTGGTGCGCGGGCTGGAGGTAGGGCAAGAGGCCGGTTTTTACCAGCAAGCCTTGTTCGACCAGGACTGGGTGTGCCTGGCCGATGCCCAGCATCCCCGTATCGGCAGCCGCTTCACGCTGGACGACTACCTGGCCGAGGCGCATATCGGCATCGTCAATGGCACCGGCTACCAGCTGCTGGACACGGCGCTGAAGAACCTGGGGGTGCAGCGCCGGGTGCTGCTGGAGCTACCCGGTTTTCTGGGCCTGTCGGCCATCGTGTCGAACAACGACCTGGTGGCCACCCTGCCGCGCCATATCGGCGAGACCCTGGCCCAGGCCGCCGGGCTGCGGGTACTGGCCTGCCCGGTGCCGATACCGCCGTTCACCGTCAAGCAGTACTGGTACTACCGCTACCACCATGACGTGGGCAGCCGCTGGCTGCGCGGGGTGTGTGCGGATTTGTTTATGCGCGAGCGGCTCGCACCCTAGGGTTTACGCCACAATCGGCTCCTCAATCCCGGAAAATGGAACTCCATGCCAGCCACCACCGCGAACCCTGTCCATCGCTTTCTTGTGACCGGAGGCACGGGTTTTCTGGGCCAGGCTTTGTGCCAATCGCTGCTGGCGCAGGGCCATCGGTTGACGTTGTGGGTACGCAGCCGGGCCAAGGGCTTGCAGATGTACGGGCCGGCGGTGCAGCTGGTCACCAGCCTGGCCGAGCTGGAGCCCGACGCGGCGTTTGACGCCATCCTTAACTTTTCTGGTGAACCGGTGCTGGGCCCGCGCTGGACCGCCGCGCGCCAGCAGGTGCTGCACGCCAGCCGCAGCGGGGTCACGCAGGCGCTGGTGGACTGGGTGGCCCAGGCCGCGCAGCGGCCACGCTGGCTGCTGTCGGCGTCGGCCATTGGCTACTACGGCACCCAGCCGCCGGGCGACCCGGCCGCGCTGGGCGAAGACGCGCCGCCCCAGCCTATTTTTATGTCCGAGCTGTGCCAGCGCTGGGAGCAAACAGCGCAGGGCATGTCGGCCTACGGCGTGGC
The DNA here is from genome assembly GCA_947451445.1 of Comamonadaceae bacterium. Lineage (GTDB taxonomy): Bacteria > Pseudomonadota > Gammaproteobacteria > Burkholderiales > Burkholderiaceae_C > Rhodoferax_B. Next base: position 7,461 of record CANFZJ010000027.1, on the reverse strand, counting down.
GGTGGCGACCGTGCGCCTGGGCGTAGTGCTGGGCACGCAGGGTGCGCTGCCCAAGATGCTGCAACCCTTTCGCTTTGGCCTGGGCACGCAGACCGGCCGGGGCGACCAGGTGTTGAGCTGGGTACACCTGGACGATGTGCTGGGCGTGGTGGCCCACTTGCTGTCCCGCCTGGACGCCGCCCCGGCTTTGCTGCCCACCGGCCCCTACAACCTGACTGCACCGCTGCCAATTACCCAGCGAGAATTCACCCACATCGCCTGTGCCGTCATGCACTGCCCGCTGGCCTTGCCGGTGCCCGGCGCGCTGTTGGATATGCTGCTGGGCGAGCAGGCCACGCTGCTGACCGAAGGCCAGCGCGTGGTGCCCCAACGCCTGCTGGGCGAGGGTTACCGCTTCCGCTTTGAACACTTTGAAGCGGCACTAAGAGACATTGAAAAACGCCCCGTATGACGCCACCCCCAGCACCCTTCGCCCCCACCGCCCTGGTCCAACGCCTGCTGGACCTGCTGCGGGCCCACCCCACCCGGCGCTGCGTCGTCGGCCTGGTCGGTCTGCCGGGTTCTGGCAAAAGCACGGTGGCCGCGCTGCTGGCCCAGGCCGTCAACGCCCAGGCGGGGCCGGGCAGCGTGGTGGCGCTGGGCATGGACGGCTTTCACCTCAGCCGGGCCCAGCTGGCCCGCATGGACGACCCGGCGGCGGCGCTGGCGCGGCGCGGCGCACCCTGGACCTTCGACCCCGCCGGCCTGGCCGCCCGCCTGCAGCAGCTGCGCGCCACCCCGCTGACCGCCGACGCCCCCCCGGTGCTATGGCCCGACTTTGAACACAGCGTGGGCGACCCGGTGGCCGATGCAGTGGCCGTGCCCGCCCGTACCCGGCTGGTGCTGGTGGAGGGCCTGTACCTGCTGCACCGCGAGCACGGCTGGAACCTGGACGGCCTGCTGGATGCCTGCTGGTACCTGGACGTGCCGATGGCCGTGGCCGTGCCGCGCCTGGTCGCCCGCCACCAGGCGGTGTGGGGCATCAGCCTGGCCGAGGCGCAGGCCCGGGTGGCCACCAACGACCAACACAACGCCGACACCGTGCTGCGCAGCCGGGCCTTGGCGGACGACTTCGTGTCTGTAGAGTGAAAACCATGCCAGCGCCTGCCACTACGGACCCTATTGCTCTGCAATTGCTAGCGGCGCAGCAAGATTCGCCTCTGCTGGTGGCCTTGTTTGACGCGGCCGACCAGTTGCAGTTTGCCAACCCCGCGTTTCGCAGCAGCTACAACCTGGACCCGGACGAGCAGCTGACCTGGGCCGAGCTGATGACCAAAAGCTACACCCAGGGCACCGGATCCCTGATCCAGACCCTGGACTTCCCCGCCTGGCTGGCATCGGCCCGGTCGCGGCGCGGCAAGCTGCCGTTTCGTGCATTCGAGTGCGACCTGTGCGATGGCCGCTGGATGTGGATGACCGAAACCGTGCGCTCCGACGGCTGGATGCTGTGCGTGGCCAGCGACATTACCGACCTGAAGAGCAGCGAACGCGCCGTGCGCCAGGCGCGCGATGTGGCCCAAAGGGCAGCGCAGACCGATGGCCTGACCGGCATCAGCAACCGGGCCCACGTGCTGCTGCAGCTGGAGCAACACCAGGCCCAGCTGCGGGCCAACAAGACCCCCTGTGGCGTGGTGCTGCTGGACCTGGACTACTTCAAACGCATCAACGATACCTATGGCCACCCGGCGGGCGACACCGTGTTGCAGCACTTTGCGCGCACGGTGCACGCCGCTTTGCGCCGCGAAGACTGCTTTGGCCGGGTCGGTGGGGAGGAGTTTTTGCTGCTGTTTCCCGGCATGGACATGGACAGCCTGACCACCACCATTCCGCGCATTCTGGCGCTGGTGAGCGATGCCCACCCGTTGCCGCTGTTTCCCGACTTTTTCTACACCTGCTCGGCCGGGGTAGACCTGCTGCGCCCCGAAGACGATGCCCGCAAGGCCTACCACCGGGTCGATGAAGCGCTGTACGCCGCCAAAGCCGCCGGACGCAATCGTTGTGAATGGGCGCCGTAAGCGCTATTTAAAATATAGCTGCTTACGCAATACTTATCTGCGCTAGAGCGCTATTTGACCTAAAAATAAACTATGACTCTCGCTGCGTGCACCATGGTGCTGGGCACCACCAGCGGCGCTGGTAAAAGCTGGCTGACCACCGCCCTGTGCCGCCACTACGCCCGTCAGGGCCTCAAAGTTGCGCCGTTCAAAGCGCAAAACATGAGCAACAACGCCCGTGTGGTGGCCGGCGGCGAAATCGGCAGCGCCCAGTATTTCCAGGCCCTGGCCGCGCGTGCGGTGCCCGACGTGCGCATGAACCCGCTGCTGCTCAAGCCCGAGCGCGACACCCACAGCCAGGTGGTCTTGCTGGGTGAGGTCAATGCCGAGTTAACGGCGATGGACTGGCGCAGCCGCAGCGCCCTGGTCTGGCCGCACATTGCCCAGGCGCTGGACGCGCTACGGGCCGAAAACGACGTGGTGGTGATCGAAGGCGCGGGCTCCCCTGCGGAGATCAACCTGTCCAGCAGCGATATCGTCAACATGCGCGTGGCCCGCCACGCCAATGCCCGCTGTCTGCTGGTTAGCGACATCGACCGGGGCGGCGCGTTTGCCCATCTGTACGGTACCTGGGCCCTGCTGCCCGAGGCCGACCGGGCTCTGCTGCACGGCTTTGTGCTGAACAAGTTCCGTGGCAACGCGGCCCTGCTGGCCCCCGCCCCGCAGTTGCTGCAAGACCTGACCGGCGTGCCCACCGTGGCCACGCTGCCGATGTGGTGGCAGCATGGTTTGCCGGAGGAGGACGGTATGTTCGACGATCGTACCCGCGCCAGCGGCACGGTGGTTCGCACCGTCGCTGTCGTCGCCTACCCCCGCGCCAACAATCTGGACGAATTCCAGCCGCTGAAAAACGTGCCCGGTGTGCGCCTGGTCTGGGCACGCAGTCCGGCCGATGTGCTGGGGGCTGACTGGATCATCCTGCCCGGCTCCAAGCACACCAGCGGCGACCTGGCCTGGCTGCGCCAGCAGGGGCTGGACGCCGCTATTTGCGCCCACGCCGGGCAGGGTGGGGCGGTGCTGGGCATTTGCGGCGGCCTGCAAATGCTGGGTGAGGCGCTGATCGACACCCACGGCATCGACGGCAACGCCCCCGGCCTGGGCCTGCTGCCGCTGGTCACCCAGTTTGAACTGCACAAAACCGTACAGGCCCGCCAGGCCCGATTTGCCCCTGCAATGACCGGCCTTTGGGCGGTACTGGCTGGTGTGGCGGTGGCGGGTTACGAAATTCACCACGGCCAAACCCAGCAGCATGCCGCCATGGCGCGCGGCGGCGACATCGCCCAGCCGGTGCTGCCCGACGGCCTGGGCTGGCAAAACGCAGCGGGTAATGTGCTGGGCCTGTACCTGCACGGCCTGCTGGAAGACGCGGCCGTGCTGCAGGCCCTTTTTGGGGCTTCTGTGCCGACGCTGGATGTGGTGTTTGACGGGCTGGCCGACTACGCAGCGCAGCACTTTGAGGCCGGGTTTTTAGCCTCGCTGGTAGCCCCGCGGGGCGCATCTTGACTTGCTATCGTAACTGTAGCTGCTAGCGCACGTGCTACCTGCGCTGAAGGCGCTTTTTACTTCAAACTGCCCGACAAGAACTGCTGCAGCCGCTCGCTCTTGGGCTGGGTCAGCACTTCACGCGGCACGCCTTGCTCTTCGATGCAGCCTTTGTGCAGAAAGATCAGGTGGTTGGCCACTTCGCGGGCAAAGCCCATTTCGTGCGTGACCACCACCATGGTGCGTCCCTCTTCGGCCAAGGTGCGCATGACGCGCAGCACTTCGGACACCAGTTCAGGGTCCAGTGCGCTGGTGGGTTCGTCGAACAGCATCACTTCGGGTTCAATCGCCAGCGACCGGGCAATGGCCACCCGCTGCTGCTGGCCGCCGCTCATGTGGCCGGGGTAGCTGTCTTCTTTTTGGCCCAGATCGACCAGCTTCAGGTACTTGCGGGCGCGCGCTATGGCTTCGTCCTTGGGCACGCCCAGTACGTGCACCGGGGCTTCGATGATGTTTTGCAGCACCGTCATGTGCGCCCACAGGTTGAAGTGCTGGAACACCATGGCCAGCCGGGTGCGCATGCGCTGCAGCTGCTTGGCCTCGGCGGCGATGAGTTCACCGTTTTTGTCGGCCACCAGTTTCAGCTCTTCACCGGCCACGATGATGCGGCCCGCGTTGGGCTTTTCCAGCAGGTTCATGCAGCGCAAAAAGGTGGATTTGCCGGAGCCGGAGCTGCCGATGATGCTGATCACATCGCCCGCGCGGGCTTCCAGCGACACGCCTTTGAGCACCTCGTTGGAGCCGTATTTTTTGTGGATGTCGATGGCTTGGAGTTTGAGCGGCTTGGTGGTCATGGGACAGTCATTCAAAAAAAATTATTCTGTTTCCATTTCAATCCGAGATTAGGCGCGAAGCCGCAGACAGTATGAACATACGGCAAGGCGAAGTAACGACATATCGGATTGAAATGGAAGCGGATTCAAGCACCCAGCAGATTGCCGGTGCGGAAAGGCACTTTGCCCGCGATGTGGGCCAGGTCTTCACCGGGGGTGGCGTAGCGGCCATGGATGCGGGCGTACAGCACGCCGGGCACTTCGGCCCGCAGGGCGTATACGGTGTCGGTAATGGGGTTGATCACCTCGGCCACCAGTGCGCCCAGCGCAACGTGGTTGCCAGGCTGTATGGCAAATACCAGCACGCCGGGCACGGGTGAACGTACTACCTGCGCGCCGGACAAGGGGGTAGCGGCACAGGCTAGGTCGGGCAGGGCCGGGGCAGGGCCTGCGACCACGTCCAGGTGCTGCAAGTAGCCAAAGATGGCTTGTGCGTCGGCCTTGGCCCAGGCGTGGCCTACGTCGCCTTCGCCGCGCAGTTCTACCGTGGTGCTGCAGCAGGCTTGGGGTATCGGAAAAGCCGGGCCCAGCGCATCGGCCAGTTGCCACCACAGACCGGACAGGCTTTCGTCAAACGACAAGCCGCCTGATTTCTGGGCCAGCAGCACGGCTTGTGCACCCAGCAGGCGGGCCAGCGGTTCCAGCGTGGGCCAGCAGGGCGTTTCGGTGTACAGGTGCAGCACGGCCTCACAGTCGCAGTGCAGGTCTAGCACCACGTCGGCATCAAAAGCCAGGCTGACCAGGGTTTTGCGCTGGCTGGCCAGTTCGGTGGCGGGTTGCCAGTCGTGCAGCCAGGCGGCCACTGCTTGGCGCACGGTACGTACGTTGTGCGCGGGGTCGGTGCCTAGTGTGTCGCGTAGTTCGTTCTGCAATTGGGGCAGTACGGCAGCGCAAAAGTCGGGGTAGTGGCGGTTGAAGTTCTCCGAGCTGTTCAGCTCAAACCGGCCCATGGGCTTGTGGTCTACCCGCTGCGCTAGCCCGATGGGGTTGGCCACCGGTACCAGAATGATTTCACCCTGAATCTGCCCTTGCGCCTCGGCCTGTTCCAGCAGGTGGCGCAGGTGGTAGGCGGCCAGCATGCCGGGTAGCTCTTCGGCATGCAGGCTGGCCTGGATATAGACCTTGGGCCGGGCCCCGACAGTGCCGAAGTGGAAGCTGCTGAGTGTTTTGTGGCTGCCCAGGCTTTGGCTGTGCAGCGCGTGGTCGGTGCGGTGCATTGGATTAATGTTTACGTGGGGCCAAGTAGCCCAGGAAGTGGCGTTCGGCCACTCGGAACACAGCAATCAGCGCAAAAGTGCCTACCAAGTAGATCGCCGCCGCAAACAAATAGGCTTCAAATGGCAGGTAAAAGTCAGAGTAGATGCGGCTGGCGGCGGCGGTCACGTCCAGTAGGCCGGGTACGGCGCTGGCCAGGCTGGTGCTTTGCAGCATCATCACCACTTCATTGCTGTAGGCGGGCAGGGTGCGGCGCATGGCGCTGGGCAAGACCACGCGCAGCATGATCTGGAAGCGGCTCATGCCAAATGACTGGGCCGCTTCGATTTCGCCCGCGTTGGTTTCGCGAATCGACCCGGCCAGCATTTCGGCGGTGTAGCCTGCCGTGTTCAGCGCAAACGCGAGCAGTGCGCAGAAGAAGGCGTTCTTGAAGTAGACCAGCGGCCACACGGTGTCCCAGCGTGCCTGGATCCATTCCAGCTGGGCCAGTCCGTAGTAGATCAAGTACATCTGGATCAGCAGCGGCGTGCCGCGAATCACAAAGGTGTAGGCCTCCACCAGGCGTTGCAGCAGGCGGTTGTTGCTGGTCAATGCCAGGGCGAACAGCACGGCCAGTACCGCACCAATGGCCAGCGAGGCAAACAGCAGGGTCAGCGTGGTGACGATGCCTTCGCCAAACATGGCCAGGCTGTCTGCGCTAAAGATGACTTCCCAGTTCAAAATGAAACCCTCTTGGTGCCGAGGCTGTAGCGCTCGTTGAGTTTGCGCAGCACCCGCAGCGAGACCCAGGTGTAGATAAGAAACAGGCCGCCCGCAAACAACAGGTAGACAAACGGCGAACGGGTGGCGGCGCTGGCTTGTTTGGCCAGGTAGGTCATTTCTTGCAGGCCGATCAGGCTGACCAGGGCGGTGGCCTTGATCAGCACTAGCCAGTTGTTGGTAAAGCTGGGGAGCGCATAGCGCACCATTTGCGGTGCGGTGATGCGGAAAAACGTTTTTTGTGGGCTCATTCCAAACGCGGCGGCGGCTTCAAATTGGCCCCTCGGGATGGCCATGATGGCCCCGCGAAAAGTCTCGACCATGTAGGCACCGTAAATGAAGCCCAGTGTCAGCACCCCAGCCGTAAATGGCTCCAGGTCCAGCGTGGCTTCGCTACCGGACATTTCCAGCAGGGCATTGACCCCGATCGTGCCGCCGTAGAACACCAGCAGCATCAGCACCAGATCGGGAATGCCGCGAATGACCGTGGTGTACACCGTGGCGGGCCACACCAGCGCCGGACGGCCCGAGAGTTTGGCTGCCGCGCCCAGCAGGCCCAGTACCACCGAGACCACCAGCGCAGCCAGCGACACCGAGATCGTCAGCAGTGCGCCGTGAAGAATAGAGCCGAAATATGCATTCAAAGCGAAGCTACCTGGAGAATAAAAATAAGCCGTGGGGTCTACCGACCTGCACGGCATAGACGCCACGGTTTTCAGGCCCGAAACCCGTGGCACCGGCTTTGCCGGGCCATTGGGTTCGCCCCCTGCAAGAAGGGGGGCAAAAGCGCGAAGCGTGTAGCCTGGAGGCCTTACTGCTTGCCGTACACGTCAAATTTGAAGTACTTGTCGTTCAGGGTTTTGTAGGTGCTGCCAGCGCGGATGGCCTTGATGGCGACGTTCAGCTCTTCCTTCAGCGCTTTATCGCCCTTGCGGATGGCAACACCTACGCCCGTACCAAAGTATTTGGGGGTGTAGAGGTCGGCGCCTACGGTTTTGTAGTCCTTGCCTTCAGGTTTG
>CANFZJ010000026.1 GCA_947451445.1 Comamonadaceae bacterium | reverse complement strand
CCATATGAAAAGCAATACACCCAGTCTCTTGGCCTTGGCGCTGCTGCCCTGCAGCGCCGGCAGCCAGTCCGCCGAACTCGCGCCCGTTACCGTCACCGCCCGCGTGCCAGATGCGACCACCCAGGTCTTTGAGCACGACGATCTGGCCCGCTTTGGCGATGCCGACATGAACACCGTGCTGCGTCGCCTGCCTGGCGTGCAGATCGACTCCGAAGGCCGCATCCAGCTGCGCGGCATGGGCAACGGCTACACCCGCATCGAGTTGAACGGCCAGCCCCTGGGCAGCCAGGGCGCAGGGGCGGCGCTGGACAATATTCCGGTAGACCTGGTCGAGCGGGTCGAAGTGGTGCGCGGCGCATCCGCCAGCAGCAGCGGCGAGGCTGTGGCGGGCACCATCCTTATCACCACCCGCGAGGCCCATGGCGAAGACCGCCTGCGCCTCAAAACCACTCTGGGGGCCGAAGGTGGCCAGCCCACCGAGGCGCTGGGCCTGGCGTGGAGCGGCCACAGCGGCGCGGTGGACTACCAGCTCACCGCCAGCCTGGGCCAGCGCCGCTGGACGGGCCAGACGCTGCGCCGCAGCCGGGGCGTGGCCGAAGACGGCACCCTGTACATGACCGAGGTGGAGGACAAACGCAGCCCCGGCCGCAGCGAGGCATTGACCCTGGCCCCGCAACTGGTGTGGCGCGCGAGTGGCCAGGACACACTCAAACTCAGCGCCCTGGTGGACAGCAGCCGTACCCGCACTACCAGCTACAGCACGCTGGACCACCAGGCCGACTTTCCCGCCGACTACGCCCGCATCGAAGAACCAGACCGCGAACGCAGCACCAGCCTCAACCCGCAAGCCCAGTGGCTACACCGCTGGGACAACGGCGACCGCTTCACCTTGGACGCCGGGGGCCGACTGCAGAACCGCCGTGAAACTTACCTGTGGCAGTCCTTCGACGCCGACAACGCCGTGGTGGACACAGACGACACCCGCACCCGCCAGCGCCAAAGCGGCAGCAACCTGGGCTTGACCTGGGACATGGCCGCCAGTAGCAAGCTGCGCTGGGTGTTTGGCAGCAAGATCAACACCGAAACCCGGCGCAATGCCGATGTGGAAAACGGCGACGCCAGCCACGACAGCGTGCGCCGCCGCCAGTGGGCCGGCTTTGCCCAAACCCAATGGCAGCTGGCGCCTGGCTGGCGCTTGGATAGCGGTCTGCGCTACGAGCGCACCCAGTTGAAAATCAGCTCCGATGACAGCACCCGCAACGGGCAAGATGGCATCTGGCTGCCCTCGGCCACCCTGGCCTGGCAAATGGACCCGCAGCGCACGTGGCATTTGAATGCAGGCCGCACCTACCGCGCCCCGCGCCTGAAAGACCTGTCGCCCGGCGGCAGAACCACCTCGTGGAACGTGCCCAGCAACCCCGACCAGCGCGGTAACCCCGAGCTGCAGGCCGAGCGCGCCGTCGGCGTCGATGCCGGGCTGCGCCAAATGCTGGGGGCCGACGGCGCATTGGGCGAGGTCGGTATCAACCTGTTCAGCCGCCGTGTGCAGCAACTTATCCAGTATCAATTGCGTTACACCGATGCCGAGCGCTGGCTGCTGGCCCCGGTGAATGCGGGCAACGCCCGCGTGCAAGGGCTGGAGCTGGACGGCCGCTGGGACCTGCAGCAGTGGGTCAAAGACCTGCCTGTGGAATTGCGCGCCAACCTTAGCCTGTACCGCTCCCGGCTGGATGGCGTGGCCGCGCCGGATGGCCTGCCCGGCCAGCCTACCGCCCTGCTGAACCTGGGCTTTGACGTGCGCAACGGCGCTTTCAGCTGGGGCGGCAACTTCAACGCCACCCCTGGCTACGACGTGCGCGGCGGCCCGGTGCAAACCGTGCACATCGGCGTGCAGCGCAGTGTGGATGCCTACGCCCAGTGGGCTTTCGACCGCAGCACCCGCCTGCGCCTGAACGCCAGCCACCTGGGGCGCGGCGTGTACCGCAGCCTGTCCACCACCGCCGTGGGAACGAATAACGACACCCAGACCGACGACGTGCGGCAAAAAATGCTTTGGACCACCGCCCTCAGCCTGGAAAAAGACTTCTGATGCGCCGCCTGCTGCTGGCCCTGACATTGGGCATCGGTACCGGCCTGCACGCCGCGCAAGCTCTCGATACCCATGCCGCGCAACTGGCCCGTGCCGTGCGCCAGCAGCGCTGGGGCGAGGCCCAGGCCCAGATCGCCTGGCTGCAGCCCCGCCTGCCGACGGACGCGGCCTGCGCCGACCCGCGCTGCCGTTGGGTGCAAGGCAGCCGCTTGCTGCTGCACAAGGCCCTGGGCGAGGTGGACACCGCCTACGCCCTGGCCCAGGCGATGGAGCGCAACCCCACCCCGGTATCCGCCGAAGCCAGCACCTGGAACGCCATCAACCTGGCCGACCTGGCCCGCCAAAAAGACGACCAGGCGCAAGCCCTGCAATGGCTGGACACGGCCCTGGCACGGGCGGCCACCCTGCCTGCCGACAGCCTGCCGCTGCAATCCATCCGCCGTGCCCGGCTGGACCTGCTGGCCCACTTTGAGGTGGACGACCCCGCCGTGCTGGCCCCGGCCATCGCCGATATTGCCGCACTGGCCGCGCACGCGCAGCAGGTACACGGCCGCACCAGCGTCGAGCGGGCCAGCCTGCTGCGCCTGCAGTCCACCCTGACCAAACGCCTGGGCGACACGGCCGGCGCAGCCCGCTTGGCCGCCGAATCCCTGGCCATCGCCTGGGCCACGCAACAGCCCGAACTGGCCTGGTACTCCGGGCTGCGCCTGGCCAACAGCGCGCAGCGGGCCGGGCAGGCACCGGCGCAGATTTTTTACGCCAAGTGGGCCGTCAACGCCGCCCAAACCGTGCGCGGCAACACTTTGAGCCTGCCCAGCGCCCGCCAGCAAAGCTTTATGCAAGACAAGCGCGAAGACTACGTGGACCTGGCCGACGCCCTGCTGGCGCAACGCCGCCTGCCCGAGGCCGAACAGGTGCTGGCCATGGCCCGCGAGGAGGACTACCACCAACTGGTACGCAGCCAGGAGCCGCGCCGCCAGCGTCTGGCCTTCAGCGGCCCCGAGCAAGCGCTGGCCCAGGCCCTGGCCCAGCAGCGCCAACAGCTGGTGCAGGCGTATGCTGACTGGAGCCGCCAGCACCAGCCGCTGGGCCGGGCCGAGCAGCCCTTGCATCAGGCGCTGGATACCTCCGTCGCTGCGCTGCTGGCCGCCAAGGACCTGCCGCTGGCCCAAGTCCTCCCGGTCAGCCCGCCCCAAGTGCTCTCGGCCACCGCCACGCCCCAGGTTTTCTACCTGCCCACCCCCGACCGCCTGCGCATCGCAGTGGCCCGTGGCGAGGCGCTGGACGTGGTGGACGTGCCCGTGACCGAGGCCGAACTGCTGCGCCACATTGCCGACCTGCGCCGGGTGCTGCAAAACCCCGCGGTGGATGCCCGCCCACAGGCCCAGGCCCTGTATGCGCTGCTGTGGGCGCCCATCGCCCACCTGTTGCCCACTGACCCTGGGCTCACCGTGGTGTTGCACCCCGAGGGCGGGCTGCGCTACTTGCCGTTTGCGACCCTATTTGATGGCCAACACTGGCTGGTGGAGCGCCACACCCTGGCCCTGAATGCCGGGGGCGCAGGAGCGCAGAAGTCCGACACCCCCCGCACTGGCTGGGCCTTGTTTGGCAGCAGCCGGGGGGCGGCCGGTTTACCGCCTTTGGCGCAAGTGCCCGGCGAGCTGGCGGCCATCCGACGGGCCAGCCCTGCGGCGACCTCCCAGGCGCTGGACGCGGGTTTCACCGCCCCGCGCCTGCAAGCCGCCTTGGCGCAGCGCAGTGTGGTGCACATTGCCAGCCACTTTGTGCTGGCCCCCGGCGACAGCCGGGCTTCGTGGCTGCAGCTGGGCAGCGGGGAACGGGTGTCGCTGGCGGCGCTGGCGGGTGATACCTACCGCTTCGACGGGCTGGACCTGCTGACCCTGAGCGCCTGCGACACCGCCGTGCCGCCGGGCGTGGACGCGCAAGGCCGCAGCCTGGACAGCCTGGCCTGGCTGGCCCACGCACGCGGTGCCAAAAACGTGCTGGCCAGCCTCTGGCCCGTGCCCGATGCGTCCACCGCTGCGCTGATGGGCGGCTTCTACCAGCAACTGGCCGCCGGGCAGGGCAAGGCCGATGCGCTGCGCGCCGCCCAGTTGGCGCTGTTGGCCCAGCCGGGTGCAGGCAGCCAAGTCGCACGTGGCCTGCAGCCTATTTCCCCAGCGCCGCAGGCTGTGCGCCACCCCTATTTCTGGGGGGCTTTCGTTCTGTTGATAGAAGGTGGTTGACTTTGCTATTGAATAAATAGCTGCTAGCGCAGGTGGAATATGCGCTAGAGGCCTATTTTTCTTATTTTTTACCCGGCTCCATCTGCCAGCGAATCTGTGCCTGCCAGGCGGCAGGCTCGGCGTTGTCGCCCAGCCCAAAACGCCGGGGCAGCGAGCGGGGCAGGGCAGGGGCCAGGGTCAGCACCAGCGTTTCGCCCACCGCGCCGTCGGCAGTCAGGTTAAAACCTTGCTGCCAGTGCACCGGGGCGTTGGTGGTACCGGCATCCAGCCGGTTGCTGTCACCCGCCAGCGCGGGGTACAGGCTGCGGGCGGGATTGCCGGTGGCCCGGTAGACCAGGGCCATGTCCAGCGACGCGCCGCTGGAGTTGTCCACCGCCACGGTGAGCAGAGTGCCGGAGGGCAGGCGGCCCAGATCACTATCGGCAACGGGCACGATCTGGGGGGCTTGGCCGGGGCGCTGCACGCTGAGTTGGACGCGCACGCCACTGGGCAAGGACGCGCTGGGGTTGGGCAAGGCGCTGTCGGCGGTGCGGTGCGGGCTACGGCCCCACAGCGGCGCGTCCAGGTCGCCCTCGAACAGCGGCGACGGCCAGGCGCTGCGGGCGATGGGCAGCGTGGCGGCCAGCTGTTGGTACTGCTGCAAGGTGGCGGTGGCCAGGCTGCGGTAGCTGGGTGTATCGGCGGATTTCCAGGCGTGCAGCAGAGCCTGGGTGAACAGCCCGGCCCCTTTCCATTCGGGCGTGCGCTGGTGGCTTTCGCTGGCGTAGAAGGCGGTGTAGGCCGGGCGTGGCTGGGGTGCGGGCAGGGTTTCGGCCACCTCGGTACGCGGGCTGCCGCTGCGCAATTGCTGGGTTTGCAGGCCACGCCAGCGCAGCCCGGAGGGGGGCGCATCGCGTGTGCTGGAGGCCGCGTGGCAGGTGTCGAACACGGCAAACACCTGGGCTCCCCGGGCCTGCCATGCGTCGATGCGGGCTCCCAGCGCGGCATCGTGCACGGCGCCCACCAGCTGGCCTGTGCGGCGGTCGATCTGGGCATCGCGGGCCAGCAGGTATTCGTCCAGCCCGTCGGGTTCTTGGCTGGCTTTGGGCGGGGCCGGGCTGCGCACACCATGGCCCGACCAGTACAACAGCACGCTGTCGCCCGCCCGCAGCCGGGGGGTCAGCCCGTCCAGCGCGGCCAGGATGGCGGCTTGGGTGGGCGGTGTGGCCCCCGGCACGCCGTCGGCCAATACCGTGGTGTGGGCGGGGGGGATGCCTTGCGCGGCCAGGGTGGTTTGCACCGCCGCCACGTCGTGGCGCGGGCCGTCTAGCCACAGTGCGCGCGGTTGCAAGGCCAGTTGCGACACGCCCACCAGCACGGCGTAGCGTTCGGCGTGGGCGCTGGCACATAGCAGTGCGGCCAGTACCAGCAGAGCGCGGCGCACGGCTAAAGAGGCTCTCAAGGTGCCGTCGCGGCCTGTACCAGCGGGCTGGCGCGCAATTGGGCCAAGGCGGTATCGCGCTGGACGGTGGGCACGGCAAGGGTCCAGAGCCCGTCTTTGTCAGGCCCCGCAATGGTGTCGGCCCGCAAACTTTGCAGCAGCACGGTAACGGCTTGCAGCGGGGCCTGCGGGGCAAAGTGCACCACTACCAAGGCGGTGGGTGCGCTGCCCAGAGCCTCTACCCCGGTGCCGCGCCAGGCTACGTCTGGCGCTGGCGGCACCATGTGCCACGCCAGCAGCCCGGTTTGCAGCACGATGACCAGGCTGGCCAGCGCCGTGGGCCAGCGGGTGAACCAGCCGCGCAGGGCGACGCGCCAGGGGGCTGGCGGTCGCACCGGCGCGTGGGCCGCATCCGCTTGCAGGCGGGCGTGTAGCTGGGCCAGTCCGGCCTCGGGGTCCATGTGCGCCAGCTCGGCGTGCAGGGCATTGCGCAGGGTGGCGTGCAGCGCGGCATCCGCGTTGTTATCGGGCATCGGTGTCTCCTTCGCGGGCCAGCCAGCGCTGCAGGCAGGCGCGCAGGTTCAGGCGGCCATGGTAGAGCCGGGTTTTGACGGTGTTTTCGGGGCTGTTTTGCAGCTGTGCAATTTGGGCCAGGGGCATGTCTTCCATCGCCCAGAGCATCAGGCTTTCGCGCTGCAAGGGGTTGCGCAGCCGCCGCAGGCAGTCCATCACGCCGTGCTGGCGCTGCTGTTTGGCCAGTTGGGCCGGGGGCTCGTACTGCGGGTCGGCGGGTGGGTCGAAGCCGTCGGTATCAATCGGTTCGGGGTGGCGCAGGGCCCGGCGTAAGAGGCTGATCGCCTTGTTCCGCGCCAGAGTGAGCAGCCAGGTGCTGAAGGTCACGCGTCCGTCATAGCGTTCGGGGTAGCGCCACAGGTCGTGGAACACGTCCACCGTCACCTCATCGGCCATGGCCTCGGCGTCCAGCCCGCTGGGGGCTAGCTGCATGCGGGCAAACAACCGTACTTTGGGGGACCAGGCCCGGTACAGGGTGTCCAGGGCGCGGTGGTCGCCAGAGCGGATGAGAGCCAGGAGCTCGGCGGGGTTGGGCTGGTGGGACTGCATGGGGTGGGCAGGATGATAAAGGCGGCTGTACAAATACTTTGAACCAAACCGGTTGAAGCGGCGAATAAGCAGGGACAGTCTTTTGTATTAACTCCAGGACCACCCACTATGCACATGCAAAAAACCCTTTTGATTGCCGCTTTGACCGCTGTTTTGGCAGCTTGCGGCGGAGGCGATGACTCTTCCGCCAGTACCGGCGCCACGACCACAGGCGGCACCACGACTGGAACAACCGTGGGTACCGTGGCCCAACCCGTGTCGCTGGGCTACATGAACGTCAACTACCTGCAAGATTTGGCCGCCACCAGTGGCAACGCCGTGTACGTGGACAAAGGCGTCGGCGTGGCGGGTTCGCTGCAGTTTGATGCTGCCGCCAGCTCTTCGAGTAGCGGCATTACCGTCACTATGACCCCAGCCAGCGACGGTGGCATTGCCTATGGCGCACCGTTCACGAAGGGAGTGGCCGTGGGCAGCCACAGCACGGATGCCAATTTGCCCGCCGTCGCCATGCTGTGCCAGGCCATCAGCGGTACGGGTACGAACGGTGCAAAGAGCACCGATGTACTGGTCAACGCCCTGGCCCTGCCCATCACCAATGCCACGGCACTGGCGGGCAAAACCTTCAGCGTGTACCGTGAAGACTGCGCCGTGACTGCGGGCAGTTCTTTGACCTTTGACAGTGCAGGCAATGCCACGGCGGTTACCGCCAACGGCACCACGAACATCAGTGCCGCCAATGTGACCGCTGCCCTGAGCGCGACCAATGCGCCCTCGCAAAGTGGCGGGGCTTACGTCGCACTCAAGGCCTACAGCTACGTGAAACAAGATGGCAGCACGGCCTATGCCATCGTGGAGCACGGCGGCCCCGCGCTCACTGCCTTGACCCGTGGTTACGTCAGCCTGTGGTCGCAGCAATAAGCCATGCGCAAAGGCAAGATTCTGCGTGACACGCAGGCTGGCCCAGGCCTGGCTTCTGCCGACGGCCAGCAATTCATCTTCACACTGGAAGAGCACTGGCGTAGCGACACTGCGCCGCGTGTCGGCATGGCGGTGGAGCTGGCGCTGGACGCGCACGGCACGCTGCAAACCCTGCACGCTGTAGATGTGCTGCAGCAGGCACAGGATGGGCTGAAAGGTCTGGGCGCTGATTTACAGCAGCGCGGCCTGCCGGTGCTCAAGGCGCTGTCTGGCACGGTGTTGCAGCGGGTCGGCCTGCCCACGCTGGCGGGCATGGCCGCGCTGGCGCTGGGCTGGCTGGTGTTCAGCACGCTGACGGTGCGGGTGGGCGGCAGCTTGACGCAAAGCCTGAGCCTGCGCGACCTGCTCAAGCTGGCCCACATGGCGGGCGGTTTGGAGATGCTAGGCGGGCTGGAACGTGCCAGTACCGGCTGGACCGGCTGGCTGCTGTGGTTGGCCTTGCTGGCCCCGCTGCTGCCGCAGTTGGTGCCGTCACGCTGGGCCGGTTGGGGTTTGTTCGCGCCGCTGGGCTTCATGCTGGCTATGGCGCTGGCGGCGTACTTCAAGCTCAAGGACAGCCTGGGGGCGGTGAATGGTGCCGCGCAGGCCTTTGGCGGTGCGCAGGCGGCCCGCATGGCACAGGAAATGGCCGACGCCATGTTCAGCCAAATGCTGCAGGCCATGTCGCTGGGCTTGGGCTTTTATCTGGCCACGGCTGCGGCCTTGTGGCTGGCAGTGCAAGGCGCGTTGGCGCTGCGTAAATCTTCTTAATTTTTTGATTCCCATGAGCAAACTTTTGACCACCTTGGCCGCTGCTGTGCTGCTGGCAGCTTGTTCCAAACCCGACGCGCCCACCCTGGCCGACGCCCAGTCGCCCGCCCAACTGCAGGCGGCCGTGGCGGCCAAGCAGGCGGCTGCTGCGCCACAGGGCGACCCGGCCAAACCGCTGGCCGACTACCAGGAGTTGACCAGTGGCAAGCAGCTGCGTTATGCCCATCTGGCCCTGAGCGGGCTGCCGGTGGACTACGAAAAGGTGGCCGAACGTGTATCCACCGACTACCAGCAAACCCAGGACGCGTTCAAGCGCAAAGACATCGTGGCAGCCCTCAAGCCCGCCATCGACCAGGAGATCGCCAAGGTGCGGCAAAACGCCTACTTCCAGATGGAAATGGGCGACCGGGGTACGCTGGACAGCTTCAACTTTGAGAAAAAGTCGTTCGGCGTACCGGCCTTTACGGATGCCCAAAGCGAGCGCTATTTTGGTGACGACGGGTGGACCAAACTGGTCTTTGCCAACAGCAGCAGCTTTGCCGCACTGGCCGTGCCGGACGAAGCCCAGGCCCGCACCATCGAAGGCGCGCGCGGCAAGGGTGAACGGCTGCGGTTGCGGGTGTTCATGTTCCTGAACGGCGTGGTGCTGGGCGAGAACAAGGTCCGCGCCCAGGTGATGAAGGTGCAGCTGCTGGACGGGCAGGGTACGGTGTTGTTTACACAATAAAAAGGCGGCTTGCGCAGATGGATTCTGCGTAGGTAGCTATAAAAAGTGTAGTAACTAACCGACCAGGCTTTCCAGCCGCAGTTGGTCGGCCAAAGTTTCGCGCTGGCGGATCCGGTGCGTTAGCGGGCCATCGACCAGCACTTCGGCGGCGCGGCCCCGGCTGTTGTAGTTGCTGGCCATGCTCATGCAGTAGGCCCCGGCCGACAGCACGGCCAGCAGGTCGCCGGGCTGTACGGCCAGGTCGCGGTCGCGGCCAATCCAGTCGCCGCTTTCGCACACCGGGCCCACCACGTCGTACTGCACAGGGGCATCCACGCGGGGGCTGAGGGGGGCGATGTGGTGGAAGGCCTGGTACATCGCGGGGCGGGGCAGGTCGTTCATGGCCGCGTCGATGATGGCGAAGTTTTTTTGCTCACCGGGCTTGAGGTACAGCACCTCGGTGACGCACACGCCCGCGTTGCCAACCAGCGAGCGGCCGGGCTCGATCATCAGCTGGCGCTGGCCGTAGCCGCGTACGTCCAGCTTGGCCAGCAGCTTGTGCCACAGCGCGTCGGCGGCGGGCGGGGTGTCGTCCTGGTAGTTGATGCCCAGGCCACCGCCAAAGTCGATGTGCGCCAGCGGGATGCCTGCTGCCTCGATGGCGTCCACCAGGTCCAGTACCCGGTCCATCGCGTCCAGGTAGGGCGTTTCTTCGGTGATCTGGCTGCCGATGTGGCAGTCAATGCCGACCACGCGCAGGCCGGGCAGGCTGGCGGCGCGCTGGTAGGTGGCTAGCGTGTCTTCGTGGGCGATGCCGAACTTGTTGCCTTTGAGTCCGGTGGAAATATAGGGGTGGGTCTTGGGGTCCACATTCGGGTTCACGCGGATGCTGATGGGCGCGCGCAGGCCCAGGGCCAGGGCTTCCACGTTCAGCACTTCCAACTCGGCCGTGCTTTCCACGTTGAAGCAGCCAATGCCGACCTGCAGTGCGTGGCGCATCTCATGGCGGGTTTTGCCCACGCCAGAAAAGATGACTTTGGCGGGTACCGCGCCAGCGGCCAGCACGCGGTCTAGTTCGCCGCTGGACACGATGTCAAAGCCGCAGCCGGCCTGGGCAAATACCTGCAGTACGCCCAGGGTGGAGTTGGCTTTCATGGCGTAGCAAATCTGCGCCTTGCGGCCCGCAAAGCCGCGCTGGTAGGCCGCCAGGGCGTCCAGCATCGACGCTTTGGAATACACAAATAAGGGCGTGCCGTGTGCTTGGGCCAGAGCGGCCAGCGGCTGGCCTTCGATGCACAGGGCGTTGTTTTGGTAGGCGATGTGCGGGTGGCCGGGCAGGGGGGTGGGTGTCGTCATGGGGCGTTCAAAAAGGTGGTCCGCCATGGTAGGGCTGCGATCAGTGCAAAGCCATAGCGGATGCAAGGTGGTTGGAGGTGTATGCCTGTACTTTGCAGCCCATTGCGCTGCTTGGCCTTTATTTGGGTGTGGAGGCGGGTTTTTCAGGTTGCAGCACCTGCGGTGTCAGCGTTTCGGGCAGTGTGGCGCGGTGTGCGGCGGCGGCCGTTGGGGGGTGGTACAGGTCGCCTTTTTGGCCGCAGCCACTGAGAACGACCATGCTGCCCGCGACGAGCGCGTGGCTGACTAAAATTTGGCTTAACTTAAACATGGCGAAATTGTATGACCGACCCTGAATTCATGGACCGTGCCGAGCATTTGCTGCAGGCGGTAGAGGCCAGTTGCGACCGCATCAACGACAGCACCGATGCCGATATTGACAACCAGCGCACCGGCGGCATGGTGACCCTGACCTTTCCGAACCGCAGCCAGATCATCATCAATCTGCAAAAACCGCTGCAAGAGGTGTGGCTGGCCGCCAAGTCGGGTGGCTATCACTACAAGTTTGATAGCACGCAGTGGTCGGATACCAAGGGCCAGGGCGAGTTTTTTGCCTGTTTGACCCGCGATGCCAGCGCGCAGGCCGGCATGGCACTGGTGTTTGCAGCCTGATTAGTTCTTGAACATGTCGAGGATGCGGTTGCGCTCCTCGGCGGCGGGCGGCGTTGGTGTTTTGCCCGCTTCACCGGTTTCTGCCGCGTGGCTGTCCAGTCCCAGGCTGGTTACGCCCGTGCTGCGGCCATATTCGGTGTAGAACCAGTCGCCGTTCGCGTTGGTGACGCCTTCGGGCACCACGGGTTCGACCACGGGCACGCCGCGCAAGGCGGTTTCCATGAAATTGATCCACACCGGCAGGCTCAGACCGCCACCGGTTTCTTTGGCCCCCAGGTTGCGCGGTGTGTCAAAGCCGATCCAGGTAATGGCCGTTAGCGTGGGTTGGAATCCGGCAAACCAGGCGTCGATGGAGTCGTTGGTGGTACCGGTTTTGCCGTACACGTCGGGGCGTTTCAATATGCGCTGTGCCGCTGCTGCCGTGCCGCGCAAGGTTACTTCGCCCAGCAGGTTGGTCATCATGAATGCGTTGCGGGCGCTGATGGTGCGCACCGATTCGTCGAGTGGCTGCACCTTGGTTTCCACCAGTACTTTGCCCTTTTGGTCGGTGACCTTGGACACCAGCCAGGGGTTGACGCGGTAGCCGCCGTTGGCAAACACCGAATATGCGGTCGCCATTTGCATCGGCGTTACCGAGCCCGCGCCCAGTGCCATGGTCAGGTAGGCCGGGTGCTTCTCTGCCTCAAAGCCGAAATGGGTAATCCATTCCTGGGCCTTTTGGGCCCCCACGGCCTGCAGCAGGCGGATGGATACCATGTTTTTGGACTTGGCCAGGGCGGTACGCATGGTCATGGGCCCTTCGAACTTGCCGTCGTAGTTCTTCGGCTCCCAGGGCTGGCCGCCGGTGACGCCCGCATCAAAAAACAGCGGCGCGTCGTTCACGATGGTGGCGGGGGTGAAGCCGTTTTCAATCGCGGCGGAGTAGATGAAGGGCTTGAAGCTGGAGCCCGGCTGCCGCCACGCTTGGGTCACGTGGTTGAACTTGTTTTTCTGAAAGTCAAAACCGCCGACCAGTGCCTTGATAGCGCCGTCGCGTGGGTCCAGTGCCACAAACGCGCCCTCTACCTCGGGCAGTTGGGTAATTTCCCAGGTGTTTTTAACCGTCTTGGTGACGCGGATGATGGCGCCCCGGCGGATCTTGATGTTGGGCGGTGCTTTGTCCGCTAGGCCCGACTGGGCGGGCTTCAGACCGTCGCCGGTGATTTCTACCGGGTCGCCGTTTTGCCGTACGGCGGTGATTTTTTTAGGGTTTGCGTCCAGCACCATGGCGGACATCACGTCGCCGTTGTCGGGGTGGTCTGTCAGTGCATCGTCGATTGCATCGTCGATCTCCGCCTTGTCGGTGGGCAGGGTGATGAACTTTTCGGGGCCCCGGTAGATTTGGCGGCGCTCAAAGTCCATCAGGCCCCGGCGCAGCGCTTTGTAGGCGGCGGTTTGGTCGTCGGCCTTGAGTGTGGTGTACACGTTCAGGCCCCGGGTGTAGGTTTCGGCGCCGTACTGTGCATACATCAGTTGGCGGACGGTTTCTGTGACGTATTCGGCGTGGACCCGGTCGGCGTCGGCCCCGGAGCGCACGTGCAGCTCTTCCTGGTGTGCGGCGTTAGCCTGGTCTTCGGTGATGAAGCCGTTCTCTTCCATGCGCGTGATGATGTACTGCTGGCGTACCTTGGCCCGTGCCGGGTTGCTAATGGGGTTGTAGGCGGACGGTGCCTTGGGCAGGCCCGCGAGCATGGCGGCTTCGGCAATGGAGATGTTTTTCAGCGGCTTGCCAAAGTAAGTTTCGGCTGCTGCCGCAAAGCCGTAGGCCCGGTTGCCCAGGAAGATCTGGTTCATGTAGATTTCCAGAATCTGGTCTTTGCTGAAGGTGTGCTCCAGCTTGAAGGTCAGCAGAATCTCGTAAATCTTGCGGGTGTAGCTTTTTTCAGCCGTCAAATAGACGTTGCGGGCCACTTGCATGGTGATGGTGGATGCACCTTGGCTTTTCATATGCCCCAGGTTGGCCACCATGGCGCGCACCATGCCTTTGTAGTCCACCCCGCCGTGCTGGTAGAAGCGCGAATCCTCAATCGCCAGCACCGCGTCTTTCATCACCTGGGGGATTTCTTTGATCGGCGTCAGGCTGCGGCGCTCCTCGCCAAACTCGCCCAGCAAAATGCCTTCGGCCGAGTACACCCGCAGCGGCAACTTGGGCCGGTAATCGGCTAACTCGGAAATGTCGGGCAAGTTGGGGTACGCGACGGCCAGCGCCAGGCCAATGCCTAGTGCCAGTGCCAGCGCCCCGGCTGCCGCGAGCCCGGCGCCCCACATCAGCAGTCGCAGCAGCCAACCCATAGGCCCTTTGGTTGGGGCGGGGCTGGGGGTGTTGGACGGGGGTTTTGAAGACATAAAAAACTGCGGACCCAATATGCAAATAAATGTGGAACACGGAAAACGGGGCTATTTTGCCTTTACCCTCAGCCTATTGGACTGTGGGTTTGCGTGTGATTTTGGCAACGGTCTGTAGATTTACCCTTGGAAATATGCTTTGCTGGCACTTAGGCTTGCTGATAGCATCCGCTCGGATTGTTAAATTTTGTAGCATCGTGCCTGCAACAGGAGAAAGATTTGATCTCATTGGGATCTTTGTTCAGTCGGAAACCGCAGCCCTTGCTGGGCCTTGATATCAGTTCATCCAGCCTGAAGCTGGTAGAGCTCGACCATGATGCGGCTGGCAACTTGGTGCTTCGGCGTTGTGCCATCGAGCCTTTGGAGCGCGGGTGGATCACCGACGGCAATATTGAGAAGTTTGACGAGGTCGCCGAGGCCATGCGTCGGTTGGTCAAAAAAAGCGGCACCCGCACTAAAAATGTGGCAATGGCTTTGCCTCCGTCGGCCGTCATTACCAAGAAAATCACTCTGCCGGGCGGCTTGTCTGACGCCGAGCTAGAGGTGCAGGTTGAGTCTGAAGCCAACCAGTACATCCCTTTCTCGCTGGATGAAGTGAGCCTGGACTTTTGTGTTGTCGGCCCCAGTGCCAGTTCTGCGGGCGATGTGGATGTCTTGATTGCCGCGTCCCGCAAAGAAAAAGTGCAAGACCGGCAAGGTCTTGCCGAAGCAGCGGGGCTAAACCCGGTCATTCTGGATATCGAGTCTTATTCGGCGCGCTTGGCAACAGCCCGGTTGATTGAGCGTATGCCCAACCGGGGCGTGGACACCATGGTCGCGCTGTTTGAGGTGGGGGCACTGACCACCAGCATGCAGGTCATCCGCAATGACGAAGTTCTGTATGAGCGCGACCAAGCTTTTGGTGGGGCACAGTTGACCCAACTGATCGTGCGCCAATATGGGTTTTCCGCCGAAGAGGCTGAGTCCAAAAAGCGCAGCGGTGAATTACCCGAAGACTACGACACAGCTGTGTTGCGGCCCTTCGTGGAGAGTCTGGCCCAGGAAATCGGCCGTGCGCTGCAGTTCTTTTTTACCAGCACGCCGTACAACCGGGTGGACCACGTGATGCTGGCTGGGGGCTCGGCGGCATTGCCCGGCCTGACGGAAGCCGTGACCCAGCATGCTTCTTTTGCCTGCAGCCTGGTCAATCCCTTTGATGGCATGGAAATGGGTGACGATGTGCGGTTGAAGAAAATGCTGCGTGAAGCGCCGTCTTACCTAACCTCTTGCGGCTTGGCCATGCGGAGGTTCTTGCAGTGATTTTGATCAATCTATTACCGCACCGAGAGGCGGCCCGCGCCCGCAGGCGCGAGACCTTCAACGTCCAGCTCGTCATCTCCGCCCTGTTGGGTTGTGCGTTGATAGGTTTGGCTTATTTCTGGACCGAGTCGCAAATATCCACCCAGCAGGCGCGTAACGCTTTTCTGGGGAGTGAAATTACGTTGCTGGACGATCAGATCAAAGAAATTGCCAATATCGAGTCTGAAATCAAGGCCTTGTCTGAACGCCAAAAAGCGGTAGAAGACTTGCAGGCGGACCGCAACTTGCCCGTGCACTTGCTGAACGAACTGGTGAAGCAGCTGCCCGACGGTACCTACATCACTAGCCTCAAGCAAGAGAACCAAAGCGTCACCATACAAGGTGTTGCCCAGTCCAATGAGCGCGTGTCCGAGTTGCTGCGCAACTTGGCGGACCATACGCCCTGGCTGTCCAAGCCTGACCTGGTTGAAATCGTAGCGGGCTCGGTGGCTTTGAGTCAAAGAGACCAACGCCGGGTGGCTAAATTCAATTTGCGGGTGCGTTTAATGCGTTCCAGTGAAGTGCCTAAAACCGTTGAACCGGCAGCATCCGCTGCGGTCGTCCGTCCATAGCTAGAGTGACATGGCTAAAAAACCTTCATTGAATATTGACTTCAAGGCTGTGCAGGACGGCTTGCAAAAGCAATTCAGCAACCTGCACCCTAGCGATCCATCGCTATGGCCCGCTGCCCCACGCTATATGCTTTTCCTGTTCGTTGCCGTGGCGATCGTGATTGCGCTCTGGTATACATGGCTGAGTAGCTACCAAGACGAGCTGACTGTCGTACAAACGAAAGAAGTTGAGCTGCGGGATACCTACAAGTCGCGATTGGTCAAAGCAATCAACCTGGATGCTCTCAAAAAGCAGCGCGAGCAGGTGCTGCAGTACGTAACCCAGCTGGAAAAGCAATTGCCCAGCAAGGCGGAGATGGCAGCTTTGTTGTCTGACGTAAACCAAGCCGGTTTGGGCCGCAGCCTTCAGTTTGAATTGTTTCGCCCTGGTCAGGTCGTGGTGAAGGACTATTACGCTGAGTTGCCTATTGCTGTCAAAGTTACCGGCAAATACCACGACATGGGTGCGTTTGCCT
>CANFZJ010000025.1 GCA_947451445.1 Comamonadaceae bacterium | reverse complement strand
GCTCAAGCAGGTACCGGTGATATTTGTCACCGCGCTGGACCAGGCCGATGCCGAGGTGGCGGGCCTGCAACTGGGCGCTGCGGACTACATCACCAAGCCCATCAGCCCGGCCCTGGTGTTGGCGCGGGTCAAGGCACATCTTGCGCTGCGGCAAATGGCCGAGTTTTTACGCGACAAAGAAGCGTTTTTACAGCAAGAAGTGGCCCGCCGCATGCAGGCGGTGCAGGCCACCCCAAATCCTTAAAACGGCGCGTCGCTGTTGTCGCTGTCTGCTGCGTCGGGAGCCGCTTCGGTGGCTGCTGCGCTAGGTGCGGCTTGGCGCAACGTGGCTTTTTCGCCTGCGCTGGCAAACTTGCTGTACTTGCCCAAGATGGACACCAGCTGGCCGTAGACACGCGGGTTGCCCGCCATGCATTCTTTTTGCTCCAGAAAGTCGGCTTCGCCGGTGAAGTTGCCCACCAGGCCACCGGCTTCGGTGACCAGCAGCGAGCCCGCAGCCACGTCCCAGGGGTTGAGCCCGGTTTCAAAGAAGCCATCGGTATAGCCTGCGGCCACGTAAGCCATGTCCAGTGCGGCCGCACCGGGGCGGCGGATGCCGGCCAGCTTGGGCATCAGGTCGGACATCATGCCCAGGTAGTTCTGAAAGTTGTCGCCCGGACGGAACGGGAAACCGGTAGAAATCAGGCAGTCGCTCAGGCGCACGCGCTTGGAGACGCGGATGCGACGCTCGTTCAGGTAGGCGCCACGGCCCTTGGTGGCGGTGAACAGGTCGTTGCGGGTGGGGTCAAACACCACGGCTTGTTCGATCTTGCCCTGCACAGCCAGCGCGATGCTGACGCAGTAGAACGGAAAGCCGTGGATGAAGTTGGTGGTGCCGTCGAGTGGGTCGATGATCCACACGAACTCTGAATCTTTGGCGCCAAACTCTGAACCCGATTCTTCCGCCAGGATGCCGTGGCCGGGGTAGGCTGCCATCAAGGTTTCGATAATGACTTTCTCAGCCGCGTGGTCGACTTCGGTGACGAAATCGTTGATTTGCTTCTGGTTGATTCGCACCGCTTCGACGTCGAGCGCCGCACGGTTGATGAGTTTGCCAGCTTCGCGGGCGGCCTTGACGGCCACGTTGAGCATCGGGTGTAAGTTGGGTAGCGCCATAGATTTTAGAGATGAGCAAAGAAAAGCCGCCTGGCGATGCAGGCGGCGACAATTGGCGATTTTAGCCGTCTAGAGTCGTTCATGCAAACCCGTTTTATTCTGATCCAACCCAGCCACGCCGGCAATGTGGGTGCTACAGCCCGTGCCATGAAAGTGATGGGCTTCGATGATCTGGTGTTGGTCAACCCGCGCTGGCCCAATGTGCTGCGCCGCCAGGAAACCATCCAGCGTGCCAGCGGGGCGCTGGACGTGCTGGACAAGGCCCGCATCGTCGCTACGCTGGACGAAGCGCTGGAGGGCATGGACCATCTGTGCGCCACGGCCATGATTTCGCGCGACTTCGGCCCGCCCACCCGGTCGCCACGGGCGCATTTCGAGATGCTATTAAAACGAGAGCTGCTTGCGCAAGTGGAATCTACGCCAGAGGCTGATTTGGCTCCTAAGCTGCCGGAGGGCGTGGCGTTCCTGTTTGGCTGCGAACGCTTCGGCATGGCCAACGAAGACGTGTACCGCAGCCACGTCGCCCTGAGCATTCCCACCAACCCGAAATTCGGCTCGTTGAACCTGGCCGCCGCCGTGCAGCTCATCGCCTACGAATGGCGCATGGCGATGGGTGGCTTTGACGTGCAGGCGACCACCCCGCCCAAGCTGCTGGCCGACGCGCAGCAGATCAGCGGCATGCTGGCGCACTGGGAGCAGGCGCTGACCGAGGTCGGCTTTCTCGATCCCGCCGCGCCCAAAAAACTCATGCCCCGGCTGAACCAGCTGGCCAACCGTGCCCAGCCGCTGCTGGAAGAGGTCAACATGCTGCGCGGCATCGCCAAAGCCATGGCCCAGGCGGCTGACAAGGCAAAACGCTAGACTAGTCCGATGTTTACCAGACTACGCTCCGACATCCGCTGCATCCTCGACCGCGACCCGGCCGCCCGCACCACCTGGGAGGTGCTGACCTGCTACCCCGGCCTGCACGCCGTAGTGCTGCACCGGTTGGCACACTGGTGCTGGCACCACGGCTTCAAATGGCTGGGGCGCTTCATCTCGCACATTGCGCGGGGCCTCACCGGCATCGAAATCCACCCCGGTGCCAAGCTGGGTGAACGCGTCTTCTTCGACCATGCGATGGGCGTGGTGGTGGGCGAGACGGCGGAAATCGGCGACGGCTGCACCATCTACCAGGGCGTGACGCTGGGCGGTACCTCGCTGTACAAAGGGGCCAAGCGCCACCCCACGCTGGGCCGCGACGTGGTGGTCAGCGCCGGAGCCAAGGTGCTGGGCGGCTTTACCGTGGGCGACGGGGCCAAGATCGGCTCCAACGCAGTGGTCATCAAACCGGTGCCCGCCGGGGCCACGGCGGTGGGCATTCCGGCCCGCATCATCCTGCCCAAAGACGGCCCTGCCGATGCCGTCGGTGATGCTGCCATGGCCACGCCGCGGTTTTCGGCCTACGGCATCACCCCCGATGGCGACCCCATTGGCGAAGCCATGCGCGGCCTGATCGACAGCGCCGCCACCCAAGACCACCAGATCACGCTGCTGTGGCAGGCGATTGAAAAGCTGTCGTCCCACCAGCCCATCCCCGACTGCGTGCCCTGCGACGCGGCACGCACCGAATGCTTCGAGGCCGAGAAGTTTTCGCAGTTGGTGGGGAAGTAGTTCCGCTACGGTTGCTACTTATTTTGTAGCTGTATTCGTAGTATTTGTGTGCACTAAAGCCTTGTTTTACGTGTGAATTTAATGCCGCCCGGCGCGGCCACTTTACGTAAATTACTTTAAATATGGGAAATTTTTCCATATACTGACAACTCTTTACACGCCATCCACGTGGGCGTGTCCTTCATCCAGGAGTTGTCTATGGCCTTTTTTCGCACCCCTTCCCGTGGCTGGACCCGCGCGGTTTTTGCCACATCGGCGCTTGTCGCTGCCACCTTGTTGGCCGCCTGTGGCGGTGGCAGCAGTGGCAGTGCGGCCACTTCGACGACCACCACCAACACGGCGACCAGCCTAGCCACTACCTCGGGCACGGTCACGGGTTTCGGCAGTGTGTATGTGGACGGCGTGGAGCTGGAAGACGCGCTGGCGACCACCCGCGTGGAGAATGCCGACGGTAGCTACACCAACGTGGCGTTGAAGCTGGGCCAGCGCATCAGCGTGGCGCATGACAGCGGCGGTACCGCCAGCAGCATTACCGTCGGCACTGCGCTGGTCGGTGCGGTCAGCAGCCTGAACACCACGGCGAATGAGTTCAAGGTGGCCGGGCAGTGGGTGTCGGTCAATAGCGACGCTACGCTGGGCACGGTTACGGTCTACGGCGGGGGCTATACCGCGCTGGCCGATGTGGTGGCCGCCGATTTGGCCGAAGTGCACGGCAGCCTGGTCTACAGCAGCACCCATGCGGCCTACGTGGTCCAGGCCACCCGGGTGGAGAAGAAAGCCACCATCTCGGCGGTGCGCATCCTGGGCAAGGTTGCCAGCCTGAACACCACCGCCAAGACCTTCGCCATCAACGGTGTCACCGTGCAATATGGCAGCGCCACCGTGGTGCCGAGCGGGACCACCCTGGCCAACGACCAAGTGGTGGCGGTGTGGGGGCCTAGCGGCAGCTTAACGGGCACGACCTTGGCGGCCACCCGTCTGCGCGTGCTCTCCAGCACGGCCGCCAGCACCGTGGTGTCGGGCACGGCCCAAGTCGGCGGCGTGGTCAGTGGCTACAGCGCCACGGCCAACACTTTCACCCTTGACGGCGTAGTCGTCAGCCTGGCTTCGGCCACGGTGACACCCACCGGCAGCGCGGTGGCCGATGGGGCGTATGTGCAAGTCAAGGGCGCGTTTGACAGTGCGGGCGTGCTGGTGGCCACGACCATCAGCGTGCGCCAGCAAAGCACCACGACTGCCACGGCCACCGTACGCCTCAAAGGCGCCATCAGCAGCTTTGTGGATGCCTCGTCCTTCGTGGTGCGCAGCCTGCCGGTGGATGCATCGGCCATCACGCTGGCCACGGCCTGCCCCGGTGTGACGCTGGCCAATGGCGTGGTGGTGGACATCACCGCCACCAGCCAAGCCGGTACCGATGTCGTCAAGGCCAGCAGCATGGCCTGCCAAACCGCAACGTCCTACACCATGCGCGATCTCAGCGGCACGGCGGGCACGGTAGACACCACGGCCAAGACCTTTGTGCTGACCCAGACCAGTGCCACCACCCAAAACGTGCTCTGGACCGACCAAACCGCCTGGGGCACAGGCGTGACCAGTGCCACTTTGTCGGGGCTGAGCCTGGTGGTGGAAGGCTATCTGAACAGCGCCAGCGTGCTGGTGGCGCGCAGCATCCGGCTGCAGGGCACGGACGATTCGGACAAATACGGCAATGGCAACGGTTGGGATGTCTACAACCGCAACCACCGGCGTTGAGTGGGGGGGGGACGCTGGCGCCACAGGTTACGATGGCTGCCATGTCCCACGCCCAACCCCAACACCGACTGACCGCCGACGCGTATCTGGCCTGGGAGGCCGGGCAGGGCCTGCGCCACGAATACTTCCAGGGCGAAGTCTTTGCCATGGCGGGCGGCACGCAGAACCACAATACTTTGATAGGAAATGCCTATCTGGCCCTGCGCAACCACCTCAAAGGCGCTCCCTGCAAAGTGTTCATGACCGACGTGCGGGTGCAGGTGCAAGCGGCGGATGCCTACTTCTACCCCGACGTGGTGGTGAATTGCCCGCCCCAGGGGCATGACGGCCAGTCGCTGTTTGCCGCCGCGCCGCTGTTGGTCGTCGAAGTGCTGTCTGACAGCACCGCCAGCTGGGACCGGGGGGGTAAATTTGCGGCCTACCGCCAGCTACCCAGCTTGCAGGAATACGTGCTGCTGGACCCGCAAGCCCGCACGGTGGAGGTGTACCGCCGCAATGCCGCCAACCGGTTTGAACTGTATGCCTGGGATGCCCACAACCCAGGGCCCTGCGAATTCGCCAGTGTGGGGCTGCAATGGCCGCTGGCGGATGTGTTTGAGGGTGTGGAGCCAGATAAACTGGCCGATGCAGCCCCCACCGGCGTGGCCTGAAAATACAAACCTTTTAGGCCTCTAGCGCAGATACTACCTGCGCAAGTAGCTTCTATTTTGATAGCAAACTAAGCCGCCATCAACCGCGCCGTGCCCGACACGCGGACCGAGCTGCCCGGCGTGCTGGAGAACTCGGCCCGCAGCAGCGAGCGCATGCCCATGTCTTCGCCCTGCACGATGTCGATCACACCGCCGTGCGGCCAACCCAGGTCGCGCAGATAGCCTGCCAACGCGGCCGTGGCGGACCCGGTGGCAGGGTCTTCCAGCACGCCGCCGCTGGCGAAGGCGTTGCGGGTGTGGAAGCGCTGCGCGGTTTCAGCCACCAGCAGCACGATGGTGGCCCAGCCCGCGCGGCGCATCAGCACCCGGCCCGCGGCCAGGTCGTAGTGCATGGCGGCCAGGGCGGCGCGGCTGTGCAGCGCCAGCAGCAAGTGGTCAGCGCCAGCGTGGACCAGCGCGGGCGGGAGGCGCGGGTCCAGGTCTTCGGCCACGTAGCCGAACAAGGCCAGCGCATCGACCACCAGCGCGGAGGGTGCGGGCTGGCTGCGGGTGGGCGGCGACTGCAATGCGGCGGCTACCAAACTGCCGTTGCGACGGCCTTCGACGGTGATCTGCGCCTGGTTCAGCGTCAGCGCGAACACGCCATCGCCCTGCTGTTGGGCCAGCGCGGCCCCCAGCGCAACCGTGGCGTGGCCGCAGAACGGCACCTCGGTTTCGGGCGAAAAGTAGCGCACCCGCCAGCCACCCGCGACGGGAGCAGCGAAGGCGGTTTCAGAAAACCCCACCTCGGCAGCGATGCGCTGCATGTCGGCAGCACCTGGCAGGGCGTCACCGATCCACACACCCGCCGGGTTACCGCCTTGGTGGCCGTCAGAGAAGGCGGCCAGTTTCAGGATGGACATGCTGATTGCTCTGTTTTTAATAGCTACTAGCGCAGGTGGAATGTGCGCTAGAGCCTATTTTTATACCGAAGTCCGAACGGCCGACTTGGGCCGGAACGCCTTGCACACCGCACCATCGGTCTCCAGATACGGCCCGCCGATCAGGTCGATGCAGTACGGCACTGCCGCGAAGATGCCGGGCGTGCCCAGGGCGGGCAGGCCTTCCAGCGTCTCGGCGATGGCTTTGGGCTGGCCGGGCAGGTTGATGATGAGGCTGCTGCCACGGATGACGGCGGTTTGGCGCGACAGGATGGCGGTGGGCACAAACTGCAGGCTGATCTGGCGCATTTGCTCGCCAAAGCCGGGCATCTCTTTGTCGGCGATGGCCAGGGTGGCTTCGGGCGTTACGTCGCGCAGGGCCGGGCCGGTGCCGCCGGTGGTCAGCACCAGGGCGCAACCGGCATCGACCAGCTCCACCAGCGTGGCGCTGATCTGGGCTTGCTCGTCGGGGATCAGGCGGGGCACGAATTCGATGGGGTTCTTCAGCGCGCGGGCCAGCCAGTCTTGCAGCGCGGGCAGGCCCAGGTCGGCGTAGACGCCGCTGCTGGCCCGGTCGCTGACCGAGACGATGCCGATTTTTACCGGGTCGAACGCGCTCATTCTTCGTCGGCTTGGCGGGATTCGTCGATGGCGCCGTCGTTCAGCGGACCGTCGCCCTCGGCCAACTGTTCGCGCACCAGCTGGAAGATGTCGCGGTAGGCGCGGCCGTGGCGGGGCAGGGCGCCGGGCTTTTCGGGGGTGGCGTCTTTGCGGGCTTGGCGGATGAGGGCGCGCAGCTGCTGCGAGTCGGTGTCCGGGAAGCCGACGATCCATTCGCCAAACGCGCCGTCTTCGGCAATCAGGCGGTTGCGCCAGGTTTCGGCCTTGTGCAGGGCCAGGTTTTCTTGCGCCGAGCCGTTGCGCTGTACGTGCAGGGCGTCGCGCATGGCTTGCAGCATGGCGGGCTCTTGTTTACGCATCAGCTTGCCGATGTACTGCATCTGGCGGCGCTTGCCTTCAAAGTTGGTGATGCGCTTGGCGTCGCTGATGGCGTCGGCAAATTTTTCGCCTAGTTGCAGTTTTTTGAGCAGGTCGATGCGCAGAGTCAGCAAAGATTCGCCCAGGGCTTGCAGTTCGTCGCTTTCTTTTTTGAGGTCGGTGCGGCTGGAGGCGTCTGTGCCCTTGAGTTCGGCCTTGAGCTGGATGTCCAGTTCGCTGCCTTCGGCAACGAATTTGCCCTGGACGTAATAGCCTTTGGTGAGTGTGCGTGACATGTTTTTTTCGGGGGAAGGGGTTGGCGCAAGGCGCGGGGCGCGGGGTGCGACCGGGGGCGCGGCGCGGCCAAGTATCATAGCCGCCACATGAAAAAACCAGATTCCACCCCCGCGCACGCCGACCGCCGCCCCGACAGCGGCTTTGCCTACAGCCGCCCGTTCTTTGAAGAACTGGTAGACAGTGCCCTGGCCCACGCCAAAAAACTGGGCGCAACCAACGCCGGGGCCGAGGCCTCCGAGGGCTGTGGCCTGAGCGTTTCGGTGCGCAAAGGCGCGCTGGAAACGGTGGAGCGCAACCGCGACAAGGGCCTGGGCATTACGGTCTATGTGGGCAAGCGCCGGGGCAATGCCAGCACCTCTGACTTCTCCAAGGCCGCGATCCAGCAGACGGTCAAAGCCGCGTTTGATATCGCCCGCTTTACCGCCGAAGACCCGGCTGCAGGCCTGGCCGACGCCAAAGACATCGCCAAAAAGCAGGTCGATCTGGACCTGTTCCACCCCTGGGCCCTGACCAGCGAAGACGCCGCCCAGATCGCCATGGAATGCGAGGCCGCCGCCCTGCAAACCAGCAAGCACATCACCAACAGCGAAGGCGCGGGCGTGTCGGCCCAGCAGTCGCACTTTTTCACGGCGCACACCAACGGCTTTCGGGGCGGCTATGCCAGCTCGCGGCATTCGCTGTCGGTGGCCCCGATTGCGGGCAAGGGCAGCGGCATGCAGCGCGACTCGTGGTACAGCTCGATGCGCGACGCGGCCGAGCTGGCGTCGCCGCAGGACGTGGGCCGCTACGCCGCCCAGCGCGCCCTGAGCCGCCTGAAGTCGCGCAAGATTCCCACGACAGAATGCCCGGTATTGTTCGAGTCGCCCCTGGCCGCCGGGCTGCTGGGCGGCTTTGTGCAGGCGGTGAGCGGCGGTGCGCTGTACCGCAAGAGCACGTTTCTGCTGGACTCGCTGGGCAAGCAAATCTTCCCCAAGCACATTGATTTGATGGAAGACCCGTTCATCAAGCGCGGCAAGGGCAGCTCGCCGTTTGACGACGAAGGCGTGCGCGTCAAGGCCCGCAAGGTGGTGGACGCGGGCGTGGTCGAGGGCTACTTTCTGGGCAGCTATTCGGCCCGCAAACTGGGCATGAAGACCACCGGCAACGCGGGCGGTTCGCACAACCTGGTGCTCACCTCCAGCCGCACCCGCCCCGGCGACGATCTGGACGCGATGCTGCGCAAACTGGGCACGGGCCTGTTCGTCATCGAGCTGATGGGCCAGGGCGTGAACTACGTCACCGGCGACTATTCGCGCGGGGCCAGCGGCTTCTGGGTGGAGAACGGCGAGATCGCTTTCCCCGTGGAAGAGATCACCATCGCGGGCAACCTGAAGACCATGTTCAAGGGAATCCAGGCGATTGGCGCGGACACCTACAACTACGGCGCCAAGACGGTGGGCTCGATCTTGGTCAATAAGATGAAGGTAGCGGGGAGCTGAGTTATTCCGTCTCCATTTCAATCCGATATGTCGTTGCCTTGCCTTGCCGTGCTACAGCACTGTCTGCGGCTTCGCGCCTAATCTCGTATTGAAATGGAAACGGAATTAGCCTGCACCATGCAAAAAGCCGCACAAAATTGAAGTAGTGCGGCTTTTTGCGTTTTAGGTCGCTTGCGCACGTAGGCTGTGCGCAAGCAGCTATTAAAACTATAGCTTACCGGCAGATCGCCACAATCTGCTTCGTCTTCAGGCCTTGCTCTTCCATGCGGGTGATTTGCTCGTCAGAGCAGGTGGGGGCGTTTGGCTGCTTGGCCGATGGGGCCATGGCCGGGGCGGCAGCGGCGGGTGCAGCGACTGCAGCGGCAGGCATGGCACAACCGTTCTTGATGCTGGCGTACGCGTCTTTGATGCCGGCCAGATTCACGTCTTCGCTGACGATGCCGCTGGACGCGGTGGTGGACTGCACGCGCAGGCGGCTGCTGGCCAAAAGCTCGGAGAAGTCGCCGCCCGAAATCTGCACGGAGCGCAGGTTTTGCTCCATGCGGCTGGCGTAGCGCACGGGGCGGGCGGGCTTGTCGTCAAAGCGCACGGTGATGCTTTTTAGCTCGCCGTTCAGGTGTACGGACAGCCCGTCAACGCTGAGCTGGATGCCTTTGTCGTCCTTGTAGGTACCGGTGCATTCAACCCCTTTGGAAAACAAGCCGCTGGAGCGTACTACCGTCCAGTTGTCGGATTTGAATGCCACTTCGGGTGGGGTGCTGGCAGCGAATGCCGCCGACCCGGCGAGTGAGGCCAATACGGCGGCGATGAAACAAGACTTGGTGTACATGCGTGCTTTCGGTGTGAAGACGATAAATCTAACAGAATGCCCGCTGCCAACCGGGCAGAAAACGGTGCTGTGGAGGCTCTGTACTGGTAATCCCTAGGAGTCTGTCGGATTTTCGGCATCGAAGCGAAATTCGGCCCCAGCGAGGACAGTTTTTGCCGGATTTGCAGGCCCATATCTCCGCTATGGGTCAAGAAGACGGTAAAAAATGGACCGCTGCGGTCGGATTGCAGCCGATGTACCGAAAGTCCGACAGGCTCCTAGGGTGCTTTTAATCCACCTGCGCGCCGGATGCCTTGACCACCTGGGCGTACTTGGCGCGTTCTGCGTGCATGAACGCGCCAAAGGCTTCGGGCGTGGTGGGTACGGGTTCGGCCAACAGGTTGGCAAAGCGGGCATGGGTGTCGGGTGACTGCAGCGCGGCGGTGAAGGCCTGGTTCAGCTGGGCGATAACGTTCTTGGGCGTGCCTGCGGGTGCGACCAGGCCCCACCAGGTGTCGATGGCAAAGCCTTTGAGCGTATTGGCTACCGGGGGCACATCGGGCAGGGCGCTGCTGGGCTGCAGCGTGGTGACAGCCAGTGCCTTGAGCTTGCCTGCGCGAATGTTGGGTGCGGCGGTGGCCAGGTTGTCAAAGTTGAAGTCCACCTGGCCCGACAACAGAGCCAGCTGGGCCGGGTTGCCGCCGTTGTAGGGAATGTGTACGGCAAATATCCCGGCCTGGGCCTTGAACATCTCGCCCGCCAGGTGGCCTGCGCTGCCGTTGCCGCCTGACGCAAAGTTGAGCTTGCCGGGGTGGGCTTTGCCATAGGCGATCAGGTCGGCCAGGGTGTTGATGTGCAGGCGGCGGGCGGTGTCGGCGTTGACCACCAGCACGTTGGGCACGCGCAGGATCTGGGTAATGGGCGCGAAGTCGGTGGCCGCGTTGTACGGCATCTTGCGGTACAGCCAGGGGTTGACCGCGTGGGTGGCCGTGGCGGCAATGCCGATGGTGAGCCCGTCGGGGGCCGCCTTGGCGATGGCGTCGGCCCCGATGTTGCCGCCTGCGCCGGGTTTGTTGTCGATGATGACCGGCCCCAGCGTGTCCTTTACGCGCTCGGCCAGAATGCGCGCGGTGGCGTCAATCGGGCCCCCGGCGGCATACGGCACGATCAAATGGATGACGGGCGTGTTTTGTGCTGCGGCGACCCAGGGCAGGGCGGCCAGGGCCAGCAGGGTGGGGAGTAGGTTTCGGCGTTGCATGCGGCGATTGTGGCGCAGGATTACATAACTTTGCAGAGCAGTACGTCGGCCCGGTAGCGGCGTGCCAGCGTTGTATTCGCATGGAAATTACTTCTCCATAGACCCTCAAAAAGTCTGGTCCTCAACCTGTTTTTACTGGAGCCCACTATGCAAACCAAGTCCCTGATCGCCGCCCTCGCTATCGCCGCTGCCAGCGTTGCCAGCTTTGCCCAAGCTCCTGCTGCTGCCGCTGCAGCCGCTGCACCTGCCGTAGCCGCCACTGCTGAAAAAGCGGTAACAGCCCCTGCGAAACACCACAAGATGGTCAAGCACCACACTGCGGCCCACAAGGCCAAGATGGCTGCCCCCGCAGCAGCCAAGATGGATGCTCCCGCACCTGTCGTCGCCAAGTAATTTGCCGCGCAAATAAAAAGCCCACCGTGCTGACACGGTGGGCTTTTTTACGTGCAAAACCGTATGTCACAGGACTTACGCAAGCACCTCTGTGCGCCCAGAGGGCGACACAGGGGGCGCTGCGTAAGTCCTATGTAACTCAGGCGGCTTTGTCGGCTTCGCTGGTAAACGCATCGGCAAAGAACGCATCTGCAGGCAGGCCCGCCTGGGCCACAAAGTCGGCTTGGGCCGAGTCCACCACGATGGGGGCACCGCAGGCGTAGACCTGGTGGCCGGACAGGTCGGGCAGGTCTTGCAGCACGGCCTGGTGGACGAAGCCGGTGCGGCCGCT
This sequence comes from Comamonadaceae bacterium, assembly GCA_947451445.1. GTDB lineage: Bacteria > Pseudomonadota > Gammaproteobacteria > Burkholderiales > Burkholderiaceae_C > Rhodoferax_B. The sequence continues at coordinate 5,830 of CANFZJ010000025.1, read as the reverse complement.
CCAGCCGTCTTCGGGCAGGGCGTTGGAGACGACGGGTACGTACGCCAGGTGGGGCATGGCCGCCAACTGCGCCTGCACCCAGTCGTTCAGGTACAGGTCGCCGGGGCGGCGGCCACCCCAGTACAGCGTGACGGGGCGGGTGATGCCTTTGTGCTGCATGTGCTCCAGGATGGCCTTGATGGGCGCAAAGCCGGTGCCGGAGGCCAGCAGCACGATGGGCAGCTCGGAGTCTTCGCGCAAATAGAAGCTGCCGTAAGGGCCTTCAATGCGCTGGATTTCCTTCTCTTTCATGTTGCCGAACACGTGGTCGGTAAACTTGCCGCCGGGCATGTGGCGGATGTGCAGCTCTACCGCTGGGCCGGTGTGCGGCGCGTTGGCCATGCTGTAAGAGCGCCGCGCGCCGTCGCGCAGGATGAACTCGATGTACTGGCCGGGGTGGTAGCGCAGGGTGTCGTTGGCGGGCAGCTGCAGCTTGATGACCATCACGTCGGCGGACACCTTCTCCAGCGTGGTGACGCGCGAGGGCATTTTTTTGATCGGGAAGGCGGATTCGTCCGTTACCTGGCGCGACTCGAGCACCACATCGGTCAGCGGCATGGCGCAGCAGCTCAGGATCAGGCCCGCAGCCTCTTCCTCGTCGCTCAGTGCCTTGCTCTGGTGCGGGCCGTGGAACACCATGCCCTCCAACTTTTTGCATTTGCACGAGCCACAAGCACCGTCTTTGCAGCCGTAGGGCAGGCCGATGCCCTGGCGGATGCCCGCCATCAAGATGGATTCGTCCGCCGTGGCGGCAAAGCTGCGGCCGCTGGGTTGTACGGTGATGGTGAAGGCTTGCGGTGTGGCGGCGGTGTGCGGCATGTTGTGGGTATCCTCTAGGGATTCATTTTTTAGCTGCTTCGATTTTGCCCTCAAACCAAACCCCTCTCGGTGCGCTACCTGCGCGTTTTCGCCGCCAGCGCGTGCTCATCGTTGGCTGCGGCGACGTGGGTCAGCGCGTGGCGGGTCTACTGCCATCTACTGTGCGCATGCTGGCACTGACCTCCAGCCCAGACCGCCGCCCAGCCTTGCGCGCCCAGGGCGTAACTCCGCTGTGCGGCAACCTGGACGACCGCGCCAGCCTGCACCGCCTGGCCGGGCTGGCCACCCGCGTGCTGCACCTGGCACCGCCACCGGGCGAGGGCCGTGATGACCCACGCACCCGCCACCTGCTGCGCGTGCTGCAGCTGCGCAGCAAGCCGCAGGCGCTGGTGTACGGATCGACCAGCGGTGTCTACGGCGACTGCGGCGGGGCGCTGATCAACGAAACCCGCCCCCTGGCCGCCAGCACGCCGCGTGCGCTGCGCCGGGTAGATGCCGAAGCCAGCGTGCGTTTGCTGGGCCGCCGGGGTGTGCGCGCCAGCATCCTGCGTATCCCCGGCATCTACGCGCCGAACCGCGCGGGCGGCACGCCCGAGGCCCGGCTGCGCAAAGGCACGCCGGTACTGGAGCGCGCCGATGACGTGTACACCAACCACATCCACGCCGACGACCTGGCCCGCGCCTGCATCCACGCCCTGTGGCGCGGCCAGCCGCAGCGCATCTACAACGCGTGCGACGACAGCCAGATGCTGATGGGCGACTACTTTGACTTTGCCGCCAAGCTCTACAGCCTGCCGCCCCCACCCCGCGTGCCGCGCAGCACCGCCCATGGTGCGCTGCCGCTGCAGTTGTTGAGCTTTATGTCCGAGTCGCGGAGGCTGGACAACACGCGGATGAAGGCCGAGCTGGGGCTGCGGCTGCGCTATCCGACGGTGGAGACGGGTTTGCTATTGAAATAATAGCTGCTTGCGCAGGTTATATATGCGCTAGAGCCCTATTTTCTTAATATTTCAACGCAGTGGATTTGCCCCAGAAAACCCGGTACGCGTACACCGTGTAGCCCACGATGACCGGCAGGACCACCGCTGCACCGTAGAAGATCACCATCAGCGCCTCGGGCGCGCTGGCGGCATCCCAAATGGTGATTTTGTCGATCACCAGCCAGGGGAAGATGCTGTAACCCAGGCCGTAGAACGCCAGCATGAAGATGCCCACCGTGGCCCCAAAGGGCACGCCGATGCCGTATTCGTTGCCCTGTGCCAGCCGCAGCGGTAGGCGGCCCAGGCTGCGCCAGATGGTGCCGAACAGCACGACGGTGGCGGCGGGGATGGGCAGCAGCAAGATGACGTTCGGAAAGCTGAACCACTTGACGAAGATGCCGTGGCTGACCAGCGGCGTGGCGATGGATATGGCCATCACCCCCAGCCAGGTCATCAGCAGGCTGCGCTTGGCCCAGGCCACGGCCATCAGCTGCAGCTCGCCTTCGGTCTTGATGATCAGCCAGCCCGCGCCCAGCAGCGCGTAGGCGGCCAGCAGGCACAGGCCGATCAGGCAGCTGAACAGGATGCCCACGGTATCCATGCGAAAGCCGGTAACCATCGACCCCAGCATGAAGCCCTGCGACCAGCCCGCCAGCACCGAACCCACGTGGAAGGCCATGTTCCACAGCCGCTTGTGTTGGTCTTGCGCCTTGACGCGGAAGTCAAACGCCACGCCGCGCAGCATCAGGCCCAGCAGCATCAGCGCCACCGGCAGGTACAGCGCACCCAGAATCACGCCGTGCGCCAGCGGAAAAGCCACCAGCAGCACGCCCACGCCCAGCACCAGCCAGGTCTCATTCGCATCCCAGAACGGGCCGATGCTGGCGACCATGGCGTCTTGGTGCTCGGGTTTGGGTTTGCGCATCAGCACGCCCACGCCCAGGTCGTAGCCGTCCAGAATCACGTAGGCCAGCATGGCCAGCGCCATCACCAGCGCAAAAATGATGGGCAGCCATACCTGCGGTTGGCTGAAGTTGTGGGTCAGGTCAGGCATGCTGGGTCTCCCGGCGGCGGTCGGTAGGTTGAGTGGGGGTGCTGGCTTTGCGGGCCATGTAGAACACCACCGAGATATAGGACACGATCAGCACCGCGTACAGCAGCAGGTACATCACCAGCGTGGCGGCAATGGCTGTGGGCGGCACGGTGGAGGCGGCCTCGGCCACCGTCAGTACGCCCTGCACCAGCCAGGGCTGGCGGCCGATTTCTGTGACGTACCAGCCTGCAATCAGGCCGACCCAGCCGATAAATGTGGTGCCGACCAGCAGCCGTGCCAGCCAGGGCCGGGGCGCGCCCCAGCGGCGCAGCTGCCACACGCCGGTCCAGCTGGTGGCCAGCATCAGCAGGCCCACGCCGACCATCAGGCGGAAGGCGAAGAAGACCGGGGCCACGGGCGGGTGTTTGTCGCCAAACGCGTCTATGCCTTTGACTTCGCCGTCCCAGCTGTGGGTGAGGTAGAGCGAGGCCAGCTTGGGGATGGCAATTTCATACTGGTTGCTTTGGCTGGCGGCGTCTGGTAGGCCGAACAGCACGGCGGGCACGCCGTTTTCGGTCTTCCAGATGCCTTCCATGGCAGCAATCTTGGCGGGCTGGTGGTGCAGTGTGTTGACGCCGTGCATGTCGCCCACCCATATTTGCACCGGAATCAAACAGGCCGCCACCGCCAAACCGGTGCGCAGCCCGGCCATCACCTCGGGGCCATGGTCGCGGCGCAGCCAGCGGAAGGCGCTGATTCCCGCCAGCAGGAATGACACCGTCAGGCCCGATGCCAGCAGCATGTGCGCCAGGCGGTAGGGGAAGGAGGGGTTGAAGATCACCTCCCACCAGCTGGTGACATGGGCCACGCCATCGACCATCACGAAACCGGCGGGGGTGTGCATCCACGAGTTGAGCGCCAAAATCCAGAACGCCGAGGCGGTGGTGCCCGCCGCCACCAGGAAGGTGGCGATGGTGTGGACCCGTTCACTGACGCGGTGGCGGCCAAACAGCATGATGCCCAGCATGGTGGCTTCCAGGAAGAAAGCGGTCAGCACCTCATAGGCCAGCAGTGGCCCGGCGACGTTGCCTACCTTCACCATGTAACCCGGCCAGTTGGTGCCGAACTGGAAGCTCATGGTGATGCCGCTGACCACGCCCAGGGCAAAGGTCAGCGCAAAAATCTTCACCCAGAACTGGTAGGCATCCATCCAGTGCGTGGCGCGGCTGGTGGTGTGGCGTATCTTGAAATAAAACAGCACCCAGCCCATCGCGATGCTGATGGTGGGGAACAGGATGTGGAAAGTCATGTTGGCCGCAAACTGGATGCGGGCCAGGGCGATGGGGTCGAGTGCGTCCATCAGGCGTCTCCCGCCACATCGTCCGCTGGCGCTTTACCAGGGCGGAAGGCTTGCTTCACTTTTTCTTTCACCTGCAACAGCTTTTGGACCTGTGCCCCCATCTTCAGCAGGCTGGCCAGCGTGGCGGAGTCCATTTTCTGTACATCGTCCAGCCAGCTGGTGCCCAGTTCGATCAGGTCGTGCATTTGCTTCATGCGTGCCTGGGCGTGGATGTCTTCTTCCAGCTGCGGCTTTTCCATCAGCGCGTCGCGCAGCATCGACAGGGTGGGATCGATCTCGCGCTTGCGCCGTTCGGCCGCCAGGGTGCGGAAGATGGCCCACACGTCTTCAGGGGCCTGGAAGTATTCGCGCCGGTCATTGGGCAGATGGTTCAGTCGCACCAGGTTCCAGGACGACAGCTCTTTCAGCCCCATGCTCACGTTGGAGCGCGAAAACGACAGTGCATCGGCAATTTCGTCGGCGTTCAGCGGCTTGGCCGAGACAAACAACAGGGCGTAGATTTGCCCCACAGTGCGGTTGATACCCCAGCGGCTGCCCATTTCGCCAAAGTGCATGACGAAGCGCTGGGTAAGGGGAGGGACGTTCATTTGCTTTCTTTCCTGAATTTTCAGTATTTTCTGAAAATTCAGGAAAGAAAGCAAGCGTTGGATGATGCCCGCTCAGGAGCGGGGCTAGGTTGGCGCGCCTACCCTGGCCGGGCGGCAGGCCGCTATTTTTTGGGGGGGGCTATGAACGTGCCCAGCAGCTTGAAGGGCAGAAGCAAGAAGCTCAAGGGGTCCAGCCGGAAATGGGTGCGCAGCAGCGAAAGAGATATTTTTTTGCGGTGTGCCAGTCGGTGCAGCAGGTCTTTGGCAAAAGCGATTCTCAAATCATTGATGCTGGAGTCAATATGCTTTTTTTGTAATGCATTAACCGGAAATATTTGACAGGTAAGCTTCCTGTACTTCATTTCATTGTGAATTCTCAATAAATGCTTGTCCGTGCCCCAGCCGGTGCCTGCATAGATATTGACACCTCTGCCGTAGTAGGCTTCGCATTGGTTGGAGAATGCGATTCTTGCGCCGGAATGCGCAATATCCATCCAGAAAAGATAATCCTCTCCTGCATTGGTGAATTCCACTTTGAAGCGGTTGTTCTTGAATTTATGAAAATCATAGACAACCGTGGATGTGCCAATGACATTGCCACGAATGATCTGGTCCAGCAGGTCGCCTTGGTAGGTATGCAGATTATTTTCGGCACCCGGCAAGGAGGGGTGCGCGCTGGGATGGATCCGGCCCGCGCGTGAAAACGCACTGGTGCTGGCTCCCAGCTGGAGCAGGTCCGCAAAATAAAAATCATGCCCCGCCTGCAGCGCAGTGGCCGCGCGCAATAAGTGGTCGTCCGACCACACATCATCGGAGTCCAGAAAGGCAATGTACCGGGTGTCTGGCGGGGCATTGTCAAGCCCCGTGTTCCGGGCCGAGCCAGGTCCGCCGTTGGGCTGTTTGATCACCCGTACGCTATAGCGTTGCGATGCCATGGGGGGCAGTTCTGCCTCGGCGGAAATCGGCGACGCATCATCCACTATCAGCACGTGCACTGGCATTCCCGCATCTT
>CANFZJ010000024.1 GCA_947451445.1 Comamonadaceae bacterium | reverse complement strand
GCCGACTGCCAGGAGAAAGACCCGGCGCTGTGCGAGATCTACATCGTCGAGGGCGACTCGGCCGGCGGCAGCGCCAAACAGGGCCGCGACCGCAAGTTCCAGGCGATCCTGCCGCTGCGCGGCAAGATCCTCAATGTCGAGAAAGCACGCTACGAAAAGCTGTTATCGAGTGACAGCATCGTCACGCTGATCACCGCGCTGGGCACCAGCATCGGCAACGACGACTTCAACGTCGACAAGCTGCGCTACCACCGCATCATCATCATGACCGACGCCGACGTGGACGGCGCCCACATCCGCACCCTGCTGCTGACCTTCTTCTACCGCCAGATGCCCGAACTGGTAGAGCGCGGCCACATCTACATCGCCCAGCCGCCGCTGTACAAGGTCAAGGCCGGCAAGGAAGAGCTGTACCTGAAAGACGCCAGCGCGCTGGACGGCTTCTTGCTGCGCATCGCCCTGGTCCACGCTTCGGTCTACACCGGTGGCGACAACGGCACGACACTGAGCGGCGACACCCTGGCCGAACTGGCGCGCAAGCACCAGGTCGCCGAAGCCGTCATCGCGCGTCTGCAAAACTTCATGGACGCCGAAGCCCTTCGGTCCATCGCCGATGGCGTGGCGCTGAACCTGGACACCGTGGCCGACGCCGAAGTCTCCGCCGCCGCGCTGCAAAAGCGCCTGCTGGAGCTGGGCAGCGGTGCCGAAGTGGCCGGTGAATTCGACGCGCGCACCGACAAGCCCATCCTGCGCATCAGCCGCCGCCACCACGGCAACATCAAAAGCAGCGTGCTGACGCAAGACTTCGTCCACGGCGCCGACTACGCGGCCCTGGCCGAAGCCGCCAACACCTTCCGTGGACTGCTGTCTGAAGGTGCCAAGGTGCAACGCGGCGAAGGCGAGCGCCAGAAGGAAGAAAAAGTAGGCGACTTCCGCCAGGCCATGGCCTGGTTGATTTCCGAAGCCGAACGCACCACCAGCCGCCAGCGCTACAAAGGCTTGGGCGAGATGAACCCCGAGCAGCTCTGGGAAACCACCATGGACCCCACCGTGCGCCGCCTACTGCGCGTACAGATCGACGATGCCATCGAAGCCGACCGCGTGTTCACCATGCTCATGGGCGATGAGGTGGAGCCACGGCGCGAGTTCATTGAGACGAATGCGCTGCGGGCGGGGAATATTGACGTTTAAGTTGGTACACCAGATAACAAAACCCCAAACAAATCATTGATTTGTTTGGGGTTTTTGTTTTTTCGCCGTTTGTTATCTGGCGCTAAAAATAACAACTGTTTATTGGAACTGGCGGGGCGCGATCCAAGCTTGATCTGCCAATCGATCCCATGCGGCCCGCACATGTACCGGCTGCATCAGTTTTTTCTTGCGTGCATTCCAGGTACCAATGGCGCTCAAAGCTGTATCTGAGGAGTTCACACCCGGCTCATGCTGAGCAACCCAATGTACGGTTGACAACAACTCCATACCGTAAGGCGATTGAAAACCATCAATCAAAGCTTCCAGACGGGCCAGTCGTTGATTGATATCAAGGTCACCATTCGCACTCAAAAAGGCATTGGCCTCCGTTAGCGCATCGGCTGCTGGCTCGATCTCAGAATCGACCGAGCCGTCACCCAACCCGATGATGAAATGCCCCTCCATGCGATTCAGCGCATGTCGCAATTGCTCAGAGTATGGGCCGTAAAGGTGCTTCTCAAACTGCAGCCCAAGGTTCTGCCCTGACTCCTGCAAAAAATACCCCAGCTTTTGAACTTCGATCTTGGTCAACCCGTAATTCAAATCGCGGTAGGTTTCAATTGATTTCAGTATGGCCGCTCTGCCCAGTGTCATTTTCGGACGGGCCGTTCGCACCTCCATCAATTTGGGGCTAGGCGCCGCGCCAGGCTCAAACAAACGTACATCCACATCCGGTAATGCTGCAAACGCGGCTTCGATGAGCGGTTTGACATCACCCCAATGCAAACCACCGTTGCCACAGCCCAAAGGCGGAACGGCAATGGACCGAATATCTAGCGCCCGCACCTGTGCAATCAAATCCTGCAATCCATCTTGAATAAACGAAAGCTTTGAATTGCCGCGCCAATGGTCTTTGGTGGGGAAGTTGATGATGAAGTGCGGCTGCGCATAAGCCCCCGCATCAAACACCATCATTTTGCCGGGCCGCACCTCGCCAGCCTTGCAGGCCGCTTGGTACTGGGTGAAATTGTCTGGCCACTTGTTTTTGAACTGCAGGGCAATACCTTTGCCCATCACGCCGACGCAGTTCACCGTGTTGACTATGGCGTCAACATCGTCCTGCTTCAACAAATCGCCGTGGGTTAGGTGGATGCTCATGGTCACTGGCCCAGAAAGTACCAGTCGGTTTTCACTTCAACCGGCAATGGTACTCCCTCGGCCAGAAGCAAGGCCCGTACCACTTGCGCCTGCTCTGCGTTACACACTCCTACCCGCGTGAAGTGCTGCAGTGGCACCTGTTCCTTGACCAGGAACTCCGCCATGCGCCGTTCCATACGGTCCACATACCGCTCCTCTTGATGGCGGTTTTGGAAGTATTTGCAAAAGCCATCTAGGCGAGGCGGCTCTGTAATCAAATCCCACGCCACGGCATTTAAGTGCGCCAAATCGGTATAGGCCTTGCTGTAGGCCAGAGTGGCATTGCGGTCATAGAACACAAACGAGGCCTCGCCCGCGCTCACGCGCTCTACCGTGGTTTCCAAGTGAACGATGTCATGCTGAGCCAGCTCGCAGCCGAGCACCTTACCGTTGTGGATGGCAGACAGCATGGGTGAGCGTGGTGCAAAGTAAAAAGGTACAAAGTCGTGCACCGTGCCACCTGGCGGATGGGGCAATAGCCTGGCCGCCCGAACCCCTTGCGCGCCCTCATGGGCAATATTCTGGTACGCCACCCCGGCCACAGCGCCCTTATTCTTCGATAGCAAGGCACCCGCCTGGCAAATCGCGTGCAAATTGCGGATGGCGGTGATGTGAAACAAGCGAACGGGGTTTGGTACGGGCATAGCGTTCCTCACGCAGAAACTGTTTCTACCAGTACCTGTGCCAGCAGCGCCTGCTGGCTGCGGGCGGCGGCCAGGCGCTGGCGCAGGTCGGCACACAGGGCGCGCAGGGTGGCTACGCGGGCGACGATGCGGGATTGTTCGGCGAGGGGTGGGAGCGCAAACGACATACCAAATATCTTGGAAGATTCCAGCTTGCAGGTTCCGTGCGTGGACCGCTCAACTAGCGCGAGGATTTCAGGCTTCATGCCTTTGCAGAGCAATGTAAGGAACGGCAATACAGCTGGTACATAAGGCGTCATTGCTTTCATGTCCTGATTGATGGTTACAGGAACCAATGTCTCGGCAACTGGAAATGAATGGGCGAGGATCATCCCACGCACAACCATCAGCAAGCTACCAGTCGGAATCAGCGCAAGACTGCCCTGAACCGCTGCGTCCGAAACGTGATCCTGCGCATCGGAAATGCGCGGCACCTTCATGTCCTTGGGGCTAACCCAGGGAATGGAACCTTCCCAATTCTTGGGATTCGCTTTGCTAGGGGTTGCCCCGCCGGATAGTGCGCACAACTCAGGAAACCGCACCCACTCCCACCCCACCGGCAACCCAAACGGCTTCTCCTCCTCCGCAATCGGCGGCAGGGGTTTGTCGCGTTTGATCTTGCCTTGGGCGATGAGTTGGTCTTTCTCGGTGCGGACGGCTTGCAGCAGGTGGCTGGCGGGCGCGTCCTGCGGGTCTTGGGGCACGAGCAGGCCGCGTACTGCCAGTTGCAGGATGGTTTGCTCCAGCGCGTCCACGGCTTCGGGGCGGTCTAGCAGCAGGTCGAAGTGGGTGGCCACGCGCTGCCAGTGGGCGGCCAGCTCGGCGGGTGTGGTGCTGGCAGTGAGGGTGGTCAGCAGGGTGTTGACCAGCTGGGCGTGTTGCGTGGCTTCGAGGCGGGCCTTTGCCTCCAGCGCGTCGCACAGGCGCATGAGCTCTTCGACGCGGGTGACGATGCGGGATTGTTCGGCGAGGGGTGGGAGTCCAATAACCGTGGCAACGACTTTCTCACGCGAGATATTAGGCTGTGCACCACCAGCTCCGATGCTGACGAAGTAGGGCTTCAACGCCTTCATAAGCAATAGCAAATAGGTGTTGGACAGACCACCGAATGGTGTACACGCACAGACCGCTTGGTTCGTCGTAGCAACAACGGAAAGGATTGCGGTTTTACCAATGGTTGCCCCATACATGGTAATAAGCACATCGCCAACTTGATTTAACCGAAGTGAGCAGTCGCGCAATGCTGCTTCAGTGACCTTCTCTTCTGATGCAAAAATCAGGTCAGCAGTCAACTCGCCGGATTTGAACCAAGGAATATCTCCGCCGTAGTAGTTACTGTTAGTGCGGGAGGGAGTCGCACCGGCACCCCAATCACCAAGATTGCCAAGGCGCTCCCATTTCCAGTTATTCGGCAAGACAAATCCACACTCGTTTTCATCTATCGGGTCTAGCGGTTTTGAGCGGCGAACTTTCTTTTCGACAATCAACCTTTCCTTCTCCGCCCGAATCTTCTTCAGCAACTCGCTGGCCGGTTCATCACTCGCATCTTGCGGCACCAGCTTGCCCTGCACGGCCAGGGTCAAAATCAGTTCGCGCAACTTGGCGACACCGCCGGGCGCCGTAGCCAATAAATTCAAATTTGATAGCAGCATGCGCAGGTTCTCTATGCGCTGGCGAGCGATTTGGCTAGTATTTCACGCAGCTCATCCCGCAGGGCCTGGGCTTCGATTTGCAGGCGTTGGTAGTCGGCCAGCAGGTGGGCGGGGTCGTGGTCTTGCACGGTGCTGACGTGGGGGTTCTTTTGGTCGAGGTTGTAGTTGGCGGCCTTGATCTGCGCGATGCTGACCTTCCAGGCGCGCTCGGTTTCCTGCCGGGCGGCAAAGCCATCGGCCTCGGTGCCCCACCAGGCTTTTTCGGCGTCGAACTCTTCGATGCGGATGGGCTTGGTTTTGTTGTAGTTCTTTACGCCCGGCGGATACGGGTGCTCGTAGTACCACACGTCTTGGGTGGGCGTGCCCTTGGTGAAGAACAGCAGGTTGGTTTTGATGCCGGTGTAGGGCGCAAACACGCCATTGGGCAGGCGCACGATGGTGTGCAGGTTGCATTCATTCAGCAGCTGCTCTTTGATGCGGGTTTTGACGCCCTCGCCAAACAGGGTGCCGTCGGGCAGCACCAGGGCGGCGCGGCCATTGTTTTTCAAGATGTGCTTGATGAGCACCAGGAACAAATCGGCGGTTTCCTTGGTGCGCACGTCGGCGGGGTAGCCTTGCTCGATGCCGGGCTCTTCCACGCCGCCAAAGGGTGGGTTGGTGAGCACCACGTCCACGCGGTCGGCGGCGGTGTGGTCGCGCAGGGGGCGGGCCAGGGTGTTGCCGTGGGTGATTTGGCTGGGCACTTCCACGCCGTGCAGCATGAGGTTGGTGACGCACAGCATGTGGGGCAGCTGCTTTTTCTCAACACCGCAGATGCTGTTTTGCAGCAGGGTTTCTTGCGCGGTGTTGTGCACCTGTTTGCGCAGGTGTTCGATGGCACAGACCAGGAAGCCGCCGGTGCCGGTGGCCGGGTCTAGCACCACCTCGCCCAGCTGGGGGTTGACCATGTCCACCATGAACTGGGTGACGGCGCGGGGGGTGTAGAACTCGCCTGCGTTGCCGGCGCTTTGCAGGTCTTTGAGGATTTTTTCGTACAGGTCGTTGAACTGGTGGCGCTCGCTCTGGCGGTTGAAGTCGATAGCGTTGAGCTTGGTGATGATCTGGCGCAGCAGGTGGCCGCTTTTCATGTAGTTGTAGGCGTCTTCAAACACGCCGCGCACCACGTAGCTGCGCGGGTTGCGCTGGGCGTCGCCGGACAGGCTTTTCAGGGTGGCGAAGAGCTGGTTGTCTACAAAGTCGATCAGGTCGTCGCCGGTGATGCCCTCGGCGTTGGCGGCCCATTTACGCCAGCGCATGGCGTCAGGGATGGGGCTGACGTAGTGGTCGCGGGTGAGCTCCAGCTCGTCTTCCAGTGCGTCGAACACTTTAAGGAACAGCAGCCAGGTGAGCTGCGAGATGCGCTGCGCGTCGCCGTCCAGCCCGCTGTCTTGGCGCATGACGTCTTGGATGGATTTGATGACGCTGGTGAGGTTGGACATGGAATCTTATGAACGTTTTAGGGCTCTGGCGCAGGTAGTACCTGCGCAGGCAGCTACGAATGTTGTAGCAAGTAGTGTGGCTAGAGGCCTGGAGTGTAGAGGGCCTGCTCCAGCGCCTGCAGGGCGGCCAGGTACTGGGGGCGACCGCCGAAGCTTTTGACGAGTTCGCTGGCGCTGCCCAGGTGGGTGAAGGGCTGCACGCGCAGCACGGCGTCGCTTTCAATGGTGGCGATGCCTTCGTCGGCGTATTTGTCGAGCAGGGCGTCCATCACCTTGCGGGCCACCGGGCCGTACTGGGTGAAGATGTTGCGCTTTTTGACGCGGCTGGCGCGCTCGCGCCGGGTCAGCGGGGGCTGGTTGTAGGCCACGTGCAGCAGCAGGTCGAAGGGGTCGAGGTCGTGGTGGCCGAGTTCGTCTGCCAGGGCGTCGAGCAGCACGCCTTGGGTCTCCAGCTCTTGCAGCAGCGCGGCTTTGCGGTCGGCGCTGTTCCAGGCTTGCAGGAACTGGTCTAGCGAGTCGTAACGCTTGCCCAGGTTGATGCGGGTGTAGTCGCGCAGGCTCTCGGTGATGAGCTTGCCCTGGGCGTTGAGGTACTGCACGCGTTCACGCGCCACGGCGACGGTGACCATGCCGCCGATGACGTATTTGTGGGGTTTGGCGGACTCGTCGCCCTCCGGGCCGCCGATAGGGCCCAGGGGGAACGGATCACCCGGCACGACAGGCTGGCCAGGGTGGGCCACGGGCGCATCGGGCGGGGCCACAGGGTCGTCCGGCCCCGGCTCGTAGATTTGCACCGGGTCGCCGTCAAACGTGGGGTCGGCAAACAGCTCGGTGGCGCGTTTGAAGTCGAGGATGGTGAACCAGGTTTTGCCCAGGTCTTCGCGCAGGCGGGTGCCCCGGCCAATGATCTGCTTGAACAGCGTCATGGACTTGATGTTCTGGTCCAGCACGATGAGCTTGCAGGTTTGCGCATCGACCCCGGTGCTCATCAGCTTGGAGGTGGTAGCGATGACCGGGTAAGCCTTCTCGGGGTCGATGAAGTTGTCCAGCTCGCGCTTGCCCTCGGGGTTGTCGCCGGTGATCTGCACCACGTATTTGGGTTGGGTGGCGCAGATGTCGGCGTTGGCGTTGCTCAGCGCCTGGCGCATGCGGGCGGCGTGGTCTATGTCTTCGCAGAAGACGATGGTTTTGGCGTGGCGGTCGGTGGCCTTGAGGTACTCGGTGATCTTGCGGGCAACGGCTTCGTCGCGGGCCTCCAACACCAGCTTGCGGTTCATGTCGGTGCTGTTGTAGATGCGGTCTTCGATCACGTGGCCGTGTTTGTCCAGCATGCCCTGGGTGGGGCGCCAGCCAAAAGTGTCTTTGTCCAGGTCTACCCGCACCACCTTGTAGGGGGCCAGGTAGCCGTCTTCAATGCCCTGGCGCAGGCTATAGGTGGTGAGCGGCTCGCCGAAGTAGGCGCTGTTGGAGGTGTCGGCGGTTTCCTTGGGCGTGGCGGTCAGGCCCAGCTGGGTGGCGCTGGCAAAGTAGGTGAGGATGGTGCGCCAGGCAGAGTCTGCGTTGGCGCTGCCCCGGTGGCACTCGTCCACCACGATGAGGTCGAAGAAGTCGGGGCTGAACTGTTCGTAAATGTTGTCGGCGTCGTCAGTGCCTGTGACGGCCTGGTACAGCGATAGGTAGATCTCGTAGCTTTTGTTGACGGCCTTGGTGGTTTTGTCTACCGCGAGGTCTACGCCATCTACCTCGATGTGGCCCTGGGCGTTGACGCGCTCCACGCCTTTGGCGTTGGGACTCAATTTGGCCATCGCGCCTTTGAAGGGGCGAAAGTCGTTGACCATGGTTTGGTCGATCAGGATGTTGCGGTCGGCCAGAAACAGGATGCGCTTCTTGGCCTTGCTCTTCCACAGCCGCCAGATGATCTGGAAGGCGGTATAGGTTTTGCCGGTGCCGGTGGCCATGACCAGCAGCACACGGTTCTGGCCTGCGGCAATGGCTTCTACCGAGCGGTTGATGGCGTTCAGCTGGTAGTAGCGCGGGGTTTTGCTGGGGGAATAGTCAAAAGCGGCGACCCGCTGCACTTCGGGCGTCCAGCCCTTCCACGCGCAGTAACGGGCCCATAGTTCGGCTGGGCTGGGGAATTCGCCGAGCGTGAGGTTTTGCTCCAGCACGCCATCGGCCAGGGTCGCGTCACGGAACACAAAACCATCGCCGTTGCTGGCGAAACTGAAAGGCACCTCCAGCAACGCCGCGTAACGGATGGCCTGTGCCATACCCGCGCCCACGGCGTGCTGGTTGTCTTTGGCTTCGACCACGGCCAGCGGGATATTGGCTTTGTAAAACAGCGCGTAATCAGCCCGCAGCACGGTACTTTTGTCGCGCTGGGCCGTCTTGCCACGCACCACGACGCGGCCTGCACGCAGAGGATATTCACGGTAGATCTGGTCCATGCCGTGCCAGCCCGCCTGCTCCATGGCCGGACGGATGAACTTGTCGCAGATGTCGCTCTCAGAAAGTTTCTTTTTGTGCATTCCGTCCCTTGGCTGGTGTGGTGCGCTGTGTCCCATTGGAACATTGAAAGCAACCAGTTTTTAGCTGGCAACCGTCTCACGCGCCCACGGCGCATGCGCGAAATGGTTGGCCAAAAACTCGATCAGCGCCTGCACCCGCGCAGGCCGCGCCCGGCCCGGTGGCGTGACGATGTGCAGGGCAATGGGTGGCACCTGCCAGTCGTCCAGCACCGTCTCTAGTACGCCTGACTGCAAATCCTGCCAGGCCAGGAATTCCGGCTGCAGTGCCAACCCCAGGCCAGCGTGCAGCGCGGGGATCAGCCCCTCGGCATTGTTGGCCCGCAGGTTGCCGGGGACGGCCTGGGAAAACTCGCCCTGCTGCGGGTGCTGGAAGCGCCAGGCTTCGCCGGTACGCGCATGCACATAGCGCAGCGCGCGGTGGGTGGCCAGGTCGCGCGGGTGGGTGGGACGGCCATGCTGCGCGAAGTACGCGGGTGCGCCTACCAGCAGCAGCCGCACGGTGCACAGGCGGCGCGCCAGCAGGCTGGAATCGGGCAGAGTGGAAATGCGCAGCGCCACGTCAAACCCGCCGGCCACCATGTCGATCAACTCGTCGCTGAAATGCAGGTCCGGGGCCACGTCGGGGTGCAGGGCCATGAACGCGGGCAGGGCGGGCGCCAGGTGCGACACGCCGAACGACATGGGTGCCGCGATGCGGATCGGACCGCGCAGGTTCTTTGATTGCTCGGTCACTTCGGCCTCCACCGCTTCGCCTTCGCTGAGGATGCGGGCCGCGCGCTCCAGCGAAGCCTGGCCGCTGGCAGTGAGCGACATGCGCCGCGAGGTGCGGTGGAACAAGGTAGTTTTCAGCCGACTTTCCAGCCGCGTGAGCGCCTTGGACACGGTGGGCTGCGAGATGCCCAGCTCGGCCGCCGCCTTGGCAAACGAGCCGGTTTCGGCCACCTTGGCGAAGATGGCCCAGGCCTCGAGGTCAGGGAGTCTGGTCATGTGTCAGTGGCGCCCGGCCGCCCGAAGCCACTGAGCGCCCTCTCGGGAGGCAGCGATACGCGCAGCGATGGGCGTGGAGGTATGTAAATTTTGGAATGAATTGTTTTCCATCTTTTCTATTCTCTTATGGGTCGCCGAATCATAAAGTCTCTCCATCGCAATACAACTTCTTGGAGAAACAGCATGATTGAACGCAGACCTTTCGACTCCCTTGGCGGCGCAGACCACGGCTGGCTCAACGCCAAACACCATTTTTCGTTCGCCGAATACCACGACCCGGCACGCATGGGCTGGGGCGCGATGCGGGTGTGGAATGACGACACGATTGCGGCTGGCACCGGCTTCCCGCCCCATGCCCACGCCAACATGGAAATCATCACCTACGTCCGCGAAGGCGCCATCACCCACCAGGACAACCTGGGCAACAAGGGCCGCACCGAAGCGGGTGACGTGCAGGTCATGAGCGCAGGCACCGGCATCCGCCACTCGGAATACAACCAAGAGCCTGGCGTTACCAAGATCTTCCAGATCTGGATCATGCCGGACGGCCGGGGTCTGCCACCTTCCTGGGGTGCCAAGCCCTTCCCCAAGGGCAGTCGCTCGGGCAGCTTTGTGGCGCTGGCCAGCGGCCTGCCGGGTGACGACGATGCCCTGCCGATCCGCACCAATGCACGGGTGTCTGGCGCCACGTTGAAGGCCGGTGAGAGCACCGAATACCAGCTGGGCAAGCACCGCCTGGCGTATCTGGTGCCAGCGATTGGCGAGGTAGAGGTAGACGGCGTACGCCTGGCGGCCCGCGACGGCGCTGCCATCAGCGACGTGGAAACCATCCGCGTCACGGCCATTACCGATACGGAACTGGTGCTGGTGGACTCCGCAGCTTAAGGCCCATGTGCCGCGCCGGGGCTCTATACGGACCCCGGCGCTGGCAAGCACACATTTGTACAAAAAATAGCACAAACCGTCTATCCGGTAAGCCGCGCCGTCTTTAACCTACATCGGGTTACTACTTAGCAAGTTCAGTTTTCTTCCATTTTCTTAAGGATCCATTACCATGGCCATTACCGCTACCCCCACCGCTGGCGCCAAGCTGCTCACCCCCCATGACCACACCTTGGTGATGATCGACTTCCAGTCGCAAATGGCGTTTGCCACCAACTCCATCGACCCGGTGCTGCTGCGCTCGAATGCCGCCCTGGTGGCCAGCGCTGCGGCCGGCTTTGGCGCATCCACCATCCTCACCACCGTAGCCGAAAAAAGCTTCTCCGGCCCGATGTTTGAAGAGGTGACCGCACCCTTCCCCGGCCAGAAATTGCTGGACCGTACCTCGATGAACACCTGGGAAGACGCGGCGGTGATCCAACGCATCAACGAAATCGGCAAGACCCGCATCGTGCTGGCCGGTCTGTGGACCAGCGTGTGCATCGTCGGCCCAGCCCTGTCAGCCATCGAACAGGGCTTCGAGGTGTATGTGATTGCCGATGCCTGCGGAGATATTTCCAACGAGGCGCACAACCGCGCCATGGAGCGCATGGTGCAAGCTGGCGCACAGCCCATGACTTCGCTGCAATACCTGCTGGAACTGCAACGCGACTGGGCGCGCACCGACACGTATGACATGACGACCGGCGTAGCCAAGAAGTTCGGCGGCGGCTACGGCATCGGCATCCACTACGCCCGCGCCATGTTCGGCGCCCACGAAGGCTAAGCCAAGTCTTCAAGAAAGCCACGCCGATGAAACCTTATCTGCTGTCACTCGGATTAGGCCTGCTCGTCGGCTTGGTCTATGCGCTGTCGGGCGTGCGCTCGCCAGCGCCGCCTGTCATTGCGCTGGTCGGTTTGCTGGGCATCCTGGCTGGTGAACAACTGCCGTCTCTGGTGAAGGCGGTTCTTCCGCACAGCGCCATCCCGGACGCCGCCCCCATTTCCCCTTCTTCCAAAGAGACACACCATGGCTGATGCATATCCTGACCTGATCCTGCACCGCGGGCTGTTCACCACCCTCGACCGCGCCAACCCGACGGCCAGTGCGGTCGCCATCCAGGATGGCCGCTTCACCCATGTGGGGCGCGACCACGAAGTCATGCCGCTGGCCGGCCCGCATACCAAGGTCATCGACATGCGCGGCAAGCGTGTGCTGCCAGGCTTGATCGACAACCACCTGCATATCATTCGCGGCGGACTCAACTTCAACCTAGAGCTGCGCTGGGACGGCGTGCGCAGCCTGGCCGACGCCATGGGCATGCTCAAGCGCCAGGTGGACATCACGCCCGCGCCGCAGTGGGTGCGCGTGGTGGGTGGTTTCACCGAACACCAGTTCGCCGAGAAGCGCCTACCGACCATTGACGAGCTGAATGCAGTTGCGCCCGACACTCCCGTGTTCCTGCTGCACCTATACGACCGCGCACTGCTCAACGGTGCCGCACTGCGCGCCGTGGGCTACACCAAGGACACGCCCGCGCCACCCGGTGGCGAGATCGTGCGCGACAGCGCGGGCAACCCCAGCGGGTTGCTGCTGGCCAAGCCGAACGCATCCATCCTGTACGCCACGCTGGCCAAAGGCCCCAAGCTGCCGTACGAATACCAGCTGAATTCCACCCGCCACTTCATGCGCGAGCTGAACCGCCTGGGCGTCACCGGCGCCATCGACGCCGGCGGCGGCTTCCAGAACTACCCCGACGATTACAAAGTGATCGAAGAACTGGCCGAAGCCGACCAGTTGACGATCCGCCTGGCCTACAACCTGTTCACGCAAAAGCCCAAGCAGGAAAAAGCAGACTTCTTGAACTGGACCAGCACCTCGCAGTACAAGCAGGGTACGGACTACTTCCGCCACAACGGCGCGGGCGAGATGCTGGTGTTCTCGGCGGCCGACTTTGAAGACTTCCGCCAGCCACGCCCCGACATGGCACCCGAGATGGAAGGTGACTTAGATGAAGTGGTGCGCCTGCTGGCGCAGAACCGCTGGCCTTGGCGCATGCACGCCACCTATGACGAGACCATCAGCCGTGCGCTGGACGTGTTCGAGCGCGTGAACCAAGATGTGCCGCTGCAAGGCCTGAACTGGTTCTTTGACCACTGCGAAACCATTTCAGACCAAAGCATTGACCGCATCGCTGCGCTGGGCGGTGGCATCGCCGTGCAGCACCGCATGGCCTACCAAGGCGAATACTTTGTCGAGCGATATGGCCATGGCGCAGCCGAGGCCACGCCGCCGGTGAAGAAGATTCTGGAAAAAGGCGTGAAGGTCTCCGCAGGCACCGATGCCACGCGCGTCGCCTCCTACAACCCCTGGGTGTCGCTCTCGTGGCTGGTCACCGGCAAGACCGTCGGCGGCATGCAGCTGTACCCACAGCGCAACTGCCTGGACCGCGAAGCCGCGCTGCGCATGTGGACCGAAAACGTCACCTGGTTTAGCAACGAGGTGGGCAAGAAAGGGCGCATCGAAGTTGGCCAGTTTGCCGACCTGGTGGTGCCCGACCGCGACTTCTTTGCCTGCGCCGAATCCGACATTGCCGACACCACGGCGCTGCTAACCATCGTGGGTGGCAAGGTGGTGTACGGCGCGGGTGATTTTGCTGCGCATGACGATAGCCCGCTGCCACCGGCCATGCCCGACTGGTCACCGGTGCGTCGCTTTGGTGGCTACGCCGGTTGGGGCGAACAGGGTGCGCCCATGCAGGCTGTGATGCGCAATGCCGCAGCGGCATGTGCTTGCGCCAATGACTGCAATGTGCACGGCCACCAGCACGCTACGGCCTGGAGCAGCAAGCTGCCCATCGCCGACCTGAAGAGCTTCTGGGGCGCGCTGGGCTGCGCCTGCTGGGCGGTTTGATGGACGCGCTGCGGCAGGTATTTACTGCGCCTTGGGTGCATGGGTTAGCGCTGCTATGCCTGTGCGCGGCCTATCTGCAGGGGGCATATGACAAGGCCAGGGATTTCCCCGCTGCAGTGGCGGAGATGCGGCGCTTCGGCCTGTCGCCGGCTGCACCGCTGGCCGCGCTGACCATCGTCTTTGAGTTCACGGCATCGGCCATGGTCTTGAGCGGTATTTACCGTTGGCTGGGGGCTTTGATGCTGGCCGCCTTTACCGCCTTGGCCAATTTTTTGGCCGATCGCTTTTGGGACGAAAACGGCACCCAGCGCCGCATGTCGGCGAATGCATTCTTTGAACATTGGGGGCTGGTAGGTGGATTCATCCTGGTCGCGTGGTATGACTTAGGGGGCCAGGTTGGCATCTGATATTCACAAACCTGCGGGTAGCTTTGCACCGCTGCGGCAACCCGTGTTTGCTGTGCTGTGGGCGGCCACGGTGCTCGGCAATATCGGCAGCTTCATGCGCGACGTGGCCAGCTCGTGGATGGTGACCGAACTGTCACCGAGCCCCGCAGCGGTGGCGCTGATCCAGACAGCTGCCACGCTGCCGATTTTTCTGCTGGCTATTCCCGCCGGTGTGCTGTCCGACATCCTGGACCGGCGCCGCTTTCTGATCTGGATCCAGCTGCTGCTGGCCTGTGTGAGCGGCACGCTGCTAGTCTTGTCGAAGACCAACGCATTGACAGTGGAATACCTGATCGCACTGACCTTTGTGGGCGGTATCGGCGCGGCGCTGATGGGGCCCACCTGGCAGTCCATCGTGCCCGAGCTGGTGCCGCGTGCGGACCTGAAGAACGCCGTGGCGCTGAACTCCCTCGGCATCAATGTGGCACGCGCCATTGGCCCTGCGGCAGGTGGTTTGCTGCTGGCCGGCTTCGGTGCTTCCATGGCCTATGGAGCCGACGTGCTGAGCTATGTGTTTGTGGTGGCGGCGTTGTTCTGGTGGAAACGTCCGGCCGCGGTGGACACCGGTTTGCCGGAGCAGTTCTTCGGTGCATTCCGCGCAGGTGTGCGCTATGCCCGGGCCAGCCGTGAACTGCATGTGGTGCTGCTGCGCGCCGCCGTGTTCTTCTTATTCGCCAGCTCTGTCTGGGCCTTGCTGCCGCTGGTGGCGCGGCGCATGCTGGGTGGTAGCGCAGGCTTTTATGGGGTGCTGCTGGGCGCGGTAGGTGCCGGCGCCATCCTCGGTGCGGTGCTGCTGCCCAAGATGCGCCTGCGGCTGGACACCGATGGCCTGGTGCTCACCGCTTCTGTCCTCACTGCGGGGGTGATGGCGCTGCTGTCCACAGCACCGCCGCAATGGGCTGCCGTGCTGCTGATGCTGGTGCTCGGCATGGGCTGGATCATTGCGTTGACCACGCTGAACGGCGTGGCCCAGGCGGTGTTACCCAATTGGGTGCGGGGCCGTGGCCTGGCGATTTACCTGACGGTGTTTAACGGTGCCATGGCGGCGGGTAGCCTGGCCTGGGGTTTGATCGCACAAGAGCTTGGCATTGCGGGCACGCTGGTGGCGGGAGCTGCCGGTTTGATCGTCGTCGCCTGGGTGTTCCACCGCGTGAAGCTGCCCACGGGCGAAGCCGATCTGCAGGCCTCTAACCACTGGCCCGAACCCCTGCTGACCGAACCCGTGGTGCATGACCGTGGCCCGGTGATCGTCCAGATCGAATACCGCATTCGCAAGCACGATCTGCGGGCGTTTCTGCAGGCCATGCACCACATAGCCCAGGAGCGGCGGCGGGACGGTGCCTATGCCTGGGGCGTGGCCGAGCACACGGGCGAGCCCGAGCGGGTGATCGAATGGTTCATGGTCGAGTCCTGGGCCGAACATCTGCGCCAACACCGGCGGGTCTCCAAGGCCGATGCGGATATGCAGAGCGAGGCGCTGGCCTTCCACATAGGACCAGACAAACCAGTGGTGCACCACTTCCTGGCGCTGGATGTTGCGCATGCCCGTAGCCCTGCTGCTGACAAAGGAACCCAATGAGCCAAGAAATCATGCCCGTGCCGGTCGTCGAAAAGCCCCTGTTGGCGCGGCTGTCGATCTCCATGTTCTCCATGGTGATGGGCATCGGTGGTCTCGCCAATGCCTGGGGCGCTGCCCACCATGTTTTTGGCCTGCCTTTGGTCATCAGCCAAATACTGTTGTGCATTGCGGTGCTGAGCTTCGTGCTGCTGGTGGTGCTGCACCTGGCCAAACTCAGTTTTTGCTTTACCGAGGTGCTGGAAGAATTTGCCCACCCGGTGCGTTCGAGTTTTTTCCCTGCGGTGTCGGTGGCCATGATCGTCTTGTCGATCGGCGTGCGGGCCTATTCAATCGACGCGGCGCAGGTGCTGTGGTGGTTGGGCGCAACCATGCACCTGGCCTTCGCCGTCACCCTGATCCGCCGCTGGATCTTGCATGCGCAAGACGAAAACGTGTTGACGCCCGCCTGGTTCATCCCGGTGGTGGGCAACATCTTGGTACCGGTGGGCGGTGTGCCGCTGGGGCATGTGGAGATCAGCTGGTTCTTCTTTTCCATCGGCCTGATCTTCTGGCTGTCGTTCTTCACTATCGTGCTGCACCGCGTGTTGTTTGTGCCGGTGATGGGCCAGCGCAGCATGCCCACGCTGTTCATTCTGCTGGCGCCGCCCTCCATCGGCTTGTCGGCCTACCTGGCTTTTACCGGCGGGCAGGCTGGCGCGCTGGGCGACATGTTCTATTGCCTGGCGCTGTTTATCGCCATCCTGCTGGCCAGCCTGGGCCGGCACCTGGCCCACGGGCCGTTCTTCATGAGCTGGTGGGCGATGACTTTTCCGGCCGACGGCTGGGCCGGTGCCAGTCTCAACTACTACCTGGCCCGCCCCAGCAATTACACCTTGGTGATTGCAGTGGTCGCCTTGGCCGCAGCCACCTTGATCGTCTCGTGGATTGTGGTGCGCACCGCGCTGCACATGGCCAGCGGCGCGGCGTTCCACGAAGACTAAGCCGCTGCAACGATTCCATTTCAACCTTCCCACCATCCACCTTAGGAGTTCACTTTTTGACCACGCACCAGCCACATGGTTTAGCCCTTGCGCCCCATGGCGACTCGGTTGACTCGCTCGACTCGGCCAGCCGCCGCACCATGCTGAAAGCCAGCGTGACGGGTCTGATCACAGCCGCTTTGCCTGCCGCGTTTCTTTTTTCAACCGCAGCAGAAGCCGCTGCAACAACCCCCGGAGAGTTTCCAACCATGTCCACTGTGACCACCCAAGACGGCGTCCAGATCTTCTACAAAGATTGGGGCCCCAAGAGCGCGCAACCGATCATGTTCCACCATGGCTGGCCACTCTCCAGCGACGATTGGGATGCGCAAATGCTGTTCTTTGTACAGCATGGCTACCGCGTCGTCGCACACGACCGGCGTGGCCACGGCCGCTCGGCGCAGGTCAGCGAAGGGCACGACATGGACCACTATGCTGCCGATGCCTTTGCGGTGGTCGAGGCGCTGGACCTGAAAAATGTGGTGCACATCGGCCACTCCACCGGCGGCGGCGAGGTGGCACGCTACGTCGCCAAGCACGGCCAGCCCAGCGGCCGCACGGCCAAGGCCGTGCTGGTGAGCGCGGTCCCGCCATTGATGCTCAAGACGGCCAGCAATCCCGAGGGCCTGCCAATGGAAGTATTCGACGGCTTCCGCAAGGGCGTGGCCGAGAACCGCGCACAGATGTTTCTGGACGTGGCTTCAGGCCCGTTCTACGGCTTCAACCGCCCGGGGGCCAAGGTCTATCCGGGCGTGGCCCAGAACTGGTGGCGCCAAGGCATGATGGGTAGCGCCAAGGCGCACTACGATGGCGTCAAGGCCTTCTCGGAAACCGACCAAACCGACGACCTGAAGGCGATCACCGTGCCCACGCTGGTCATGCATGGTGATGACGACCAGATCGTACCGATTGCGGACTCTGCTCTGAAGGCGGTCAAGCTGCTGAAGAACGGCACGCTCAAGGTCTATAAAGGCTACCCCCACGGCATGCTCACCACGCAAGCCGATGTGATCAATCCGGACCTGCTCGCCTTCGTGAAGTCGTGAAGCCCAAGGCGCCTCCGTTTGCGGGGGTGCCTGCAACGGACCTGGACCACGAGGCCATTCTGTTGGCCCTGGTGCACGCGGTGCTGGCGG
>CANFZJ010000023.1 GCA_947451445.1 Comamonadaceae bacterium | reverse complement strand
GATCACCGATTTCTTCCTTGAATTCGTCCCAGTGCTGGCCAGCCCAGCGCTTGTCCTTGACGGCGTAGGGCGCAAAAGTGATTCCGTGGAACATGCCCGCGCCGGGGGGCACACGGGTTTTGTCTCCAATACTTTCGTCGCCACCGGCGCACAGGCGACGCTCGGTGATCTGGCCGCGCTTGAGATCGTCAAAGTCGGCCAGCATCTCGTCCAGCTTGTCGGTGGCCATGAACTCCAGCATGGTGGCTAGGCCCACGTCTTCGCCCGCGTAGAACTTGGCGTTTTCCTTCAGGTCGTAATGGCTGACCATGATGGAGAACGGTGCCAGCGTGGCGCGTTCTGCACGTTGCATCACCGGTTCAGGCACGCCCTCGACAAATTTGCGAATCACATGGGGGTGCAGTGCCCCGATAACGGCATCTTTGGCCATGATTTCTTCGCCACTAGACAGGCGCACGCCGTTGGCACGGCCATCGCGGGTCAAGACCTTGGCGACTTCGGCGTTGCACCGTACTTCGCCGCCATGGCTTTCAATACAGCGCACCAGTGATTCGGTGAGTTTGCCGCTGCCGCCAATAGGTTGCGACACGCCGTAGGTATGGATGATGCCTGGCATCAACAGTACGCCCATGCCGGTGCCGAGTTCATTGGGGGCCTGCAGGTTCTCGCTGACCAGGCGCAGCAAATGGATTTTTATCTTGTCGTTTTCGTACAGCTGGTTGACCAGATCCAGGCAGTCCCGGTTCATGTAGTCCAGCATGAGCCGGCCCTCGTCGCTGCGGTCCAGCATGGCCACCAACTCGCCCAGCGGAGGCGGTGGTGAGTACAGGCCTGGCATGAACATTTTCAACACGCCTTGGCTCATCTTCACGAAGTTGCGGTAGGTCTCTGCGTCCTTGGGCGACACCTTGGCAAAGCATTCGCAGGTCTTGTCGATGTCTTTGTAGGTGTAGAGCACCGACTGGTCGGGAAAGATGGTGGCGTGCGGCACGGGTGAGTAGTGGTACTTCAAGCCGTGCTGGCTCAACAGGCCCAACTCGTCCTGCCGCAGCATGGGATTACCCTGGATCATGATATGCACGCTGCTGTGCTCGTCGTGCCAGTAGCCAGGGGTGTTCAGCTGGCGGGTCGATACGCCGCCGCCGGGATACGGCTTGCGTTCTAGCACCAGCACTTTTTTGCCTGCTTTGGCCAGGTAGGCTGCAGCAACCAGGCCGTTGTGGCCTGCGCCCATGGCGACGATGTCGTAAGAGGTGGTCATGTGCTTGCTTTTGTTAAACGGAGACAAATCGGTGGTCAATTGCACCAAAGATGGATGCGCCCTGGGCATCCAGAACCTCAAAGCGTAGCCTTTCACCGAACTTCAAAAATGGTGTGGTGGAGTCGCCGCTGTCGATTTTTTCGACGGCCCGACGTTCTGCTAGACAAGCCGAGCCCACACTGCGGTGGCCCCGGTTCGACACCGTGCCGGAGCCCAGAATGGTGCCCGCACGCAGATTGCGGTTGTAGGCCAGGTGGGCCAGCAATTCGCCAAACCCCCAGTCCATTTCGCGCCCATTGGGGTGGCCAAACCATTCGCCGTTGCGGCTGACACGCATGTCCAGATGCACCCGGCCATCACACCAGGCATCGCCCAGTTCATCGGGCGTCACGGCAACGGGGCCAAATACGGTGGCGGGTTTGGCATTGATGAAGCCGAAGCCCATCTGCAGCTCGCGGAACAGGTGGGTACGCATGCTGACATCGTTCAAGACCATGACCAGCCGTATCTTGGAGGCTGCCACTTCGGCGCTGCAACCCATGGGAGTGTCGTCCACCACCACGGCGAATTCGCCTTCAAAGTCGCCGTTGTCGGCTTCGGTGGGAAAGGGGTAGTCGTCGCACGGCCCCCAGAAGTCGTCGCTCTGGCGTTGCACCAGCACCGGGATACCCGCCGTCTTTTTGACGCTCAGGTTGTAGGCTTCTTCCATGATGTTGCCGTGGTTCAGGAAGGCCGAGGCATCGACGAACTGGTGCGTGCGGGGCAGTGGCGACATGGCCTGGGCCGGGTCAAAGGCAAAGTCCATTGGAGCCTTGCCCGCGTTCAGTAGCTCGTAAATGGACTGTAGACCTGGCGCGCAGGCGGCCCAACGCTCGATAGCGTATTGCAGGGTCGGCGCGACCGATTCCGCGATGGCAGCGCGTGACAAGTCTTTGGAGACAACAACCAGGCGGCCATCGCGGCTGCCGTCTTTCAGGGTGGCGAGTTTCATGTTTTTTGTCCAACTTAGGCCAATGGCCGACCGCCATCCACGGGGATGATGGCTCCGGTGGTGAATGTCAGGTGCGCAACAGCCGTCACTACTGCGGCAGCGACCTCTTCTGGCATGGCCAATCGTTTCAAAGGGGTACGGCTGGCCTGTTCATCGCGCCAGGCCGGGTCCATGGATTTGACGAACTCCGTATCGGCCAGGCCGGGCGATACCGATAGCACCCTGATGTGCGGTGCCAAGGCGCGCGCGAGCGACTTGGTCATGTTGTCCACTGCGGCCTTGGACGCACAGTACATGATGTTGCTACCCATGGCGCTGACCGCGGCAATCGACGAAATATTGACCACCACGCCGGTTGCGCCGTCCGCGCGGGGCGCCGCCAGCAGCGGCTTGAGTGCCCGTACAGCCGCAAACGGGCCGCGCACATTGGTGGCCAATATCTGGTCAATCAAGGTGTCGTCCAGTCCGTCCAGGTCGGAATGGGCCACAAAACGCGTGGTTCCCGCACAGTTGACCAAAATGTCGCAGCGGCCATAGCGTTGCTGCACTGTGTCGGCTAAAACCGCCAATGCTGCGCTGTCGGTCACGGGGGCCTTCAGTGCCGTATGGGCTAATCCCACCGGTGCCAACTGGGCGGCCAGCGCCAGGGCCGGGCCTTCTGAGCTGTTGTAGCCCACCACCACCGCGCAGCCCGCTTGGGCTAACCCGCGGCAAATCGCTTCGCCAATGCCCCCAGCACCGCCGGTGACTACCGCTACCTGGCCTTGCAACACATGCATGGTGCGGCTCCGGCTCAGGCGGTGGCTGTGAAGCGGCGCACGCGGATGTCTGCCTGCTCTTTGTGGCCAGACATGTGCTCGTAGCCGCATAGGCGTGAGCAGTATTCGCCCACAGCCACCGAAGCCTCGTCTGTCAGCACGCGCTGGTAGGTGTGGGTTTTGATGAACTTGCCGACCCACAAACCGCCGGTATAGCGACCCGCGCCCTGCGTGGGCAGGGTGTGGTTGGTGCCAATGACCTTGTCGCCATAGCTGACGTTGGTGCGGTGGCCGAGAAACAGGCCGCCGTAGTTGGTCATGCGCTCCAGATACCAGTCCGGGTTACGCGTCATCACCTGCACGTGCTCGGAGCACAGGCGCTCGGACTCCTGCAGCGCTTCTTCGTCCGTGTCGCACAGGATGATTTCGCCGTAATCGCGCCAGGAGACGCTGGCAATTGGTGCCGTGTCCAGCCGGGCCAAAACAGCTTCAATGGCCGCAGGCAGTTCGGCGGCAATTTTGGCGCTGGTAGTGACGCAATAGGCGGGGGAGGTGGGGCCGTGCTCTGCCTGGCCCAGCAGGTCCACCGCGACCAGTTCGGCATCTACCGTGTCGTCGCAGATCACCATGGTTTCGGTGGGGCCTGCAAACAGGTCGATACCCACGCGGCCAAACAGCTGGCGCTTGGCTTCAGCCACAAAGGCATTGCCGGGGCCGACGATCATGTCCACGCCCTGGATGCTTTCGGTGCCAATGGCCATGGCGGCGATGGCTTGCACGCCTCCCAGGCAGTAGATTTCATCGGCACCGGCCAGGTGCATGGCGGCGATTATTTCCGGGCAGGGCTTGCCGTCAAACGGGGGGGCGCAGGCGATCACGCGTTTGACACCCGCCACCTTGGCGGTCAGCACGCTCATGTGGGCCGAGGCGATCAACGGGTACTTGCCACCGGGGATGTAGCAGCCCACCGAATTCATCGGAATGTTCTTATGGCCCAGCACCACGCCGGGCAGGGTTTCAATTTCTACGTCGTGCATCGAGCTTTTCTGGATTTGCGCGAAGCGGCGGATCTGGGTCTGGGCAAATTTAATGTCTTCCAGTGCCTTTGGGCTGACCTGGGCGATGCAGGCGGCAATTTCTTCGGCACTCAGGCGAAACTGGGTGGGCGACCATTTGTCGAACTTGGCGCTGTATTCGCGCACTGCCGCATCGCCACGGGTTTCAATATCTGCCAGGATGCCTTCCACGGTGCTGCGCACCTGGGCGTTGATGTCGGCTTTGGCTTGGGCGGGTTTGCCTGCTTTGAGGTACTGGATCATGGGGGTTCCTGGAAATAAAGAGAAAAATAAAAAGGTTTAGGCCGCTTTAGAGGGGCGCGACTCAAAGGGTTGTAAAAACTCGATCAGATTGCCCGCACAGTCGCGTACAAAGGCGGTGGGGTTGCCGTCCACCGTTAGTTCCAACGCGATGTCGGCTCCGGCATGGCGCAGCGCGGCTACTGCGGTGGGTACATCGGGGACTTCAAAGCACATGTGCTTGTTGCCATGGGTTTTGAGGTCCAGATTCGGGGTGCGGCGCTCCGTGGGCAGTGCGGCCGCGCCGTCCACCTGGAAAATTTCAATTCGGAAGTCAGCGCGCTTGACGAAGGCAATATGGGCCGGGATCTTGTCGATGAAGACCCGCTCTTCCAGCACAAAGCCCAGCATGTGTCTGTACCAGGCGACGGCTGCATCCAGGTCCGGCACGCTGATGCCGAAGTGGTGTGGCCGCAAGGGGCCAATGATGGAGGTTTGGTGGGCAGTCATGGAGGTTGGGGTCTGGGTGCAACGACGGCGAATCGTAGAGGTCTTGCCCTGCAAGCGGAAATCGAATCTGGCGATGGGCCGCATCGAGAAATCACATATTGGTAATTACCCTGAGCGACCCTGCCGGAGTTGGATGGGCTTCAGGCTGGTTGCAGAACTCCGGACGGTACGGCTAGGGTCTGTACCAGGGGCTTCAGCAGCCAGTGGGACAGGGCGGGTAACAGCATCAAGGCCCCCAGCATGTTCCACAGGAACATGAAAGCCAGCAGCAGCCCCATATCGGCCTGGAACTTGATGGGCGAGAACACCCAGGTCACCACAGCGACCGCCAGGGTCAGGCCCGTCAGCAGCACCACGCGGCCCGTAAAGTGCAGGGCCACGCGGTAGGACTCGGTCAGCGTGGCACCCTTGCGCAACTCGCCCAGCATCACGCTCAGGATATACAGCGCGTAATCCACACCAATACCCACACCCAGTGCGATGACCGGCAGCGTGGCCACCTTCACGCCCATGCCCAGGGCCACCATCAACGCCTCGGCCAGTACCGAGGTCAGCATCAGTGGCAAAACTGCCACTACGACGGCCCGCCAGGACCGGAAGGTGATGAACGCCAGCACCACCACGGCGGCATAGACCAGCAGCAGCATGCGGTGCCAAGCCTCGTGCACCACGATGTTGGTTGCAGCCTCCACTCCGGCACTGCCTGCCGCCAGCAAAAACTGGGCTTTGGCGCTGCTGTTGTCGGCGGAGAATGCGTTCACGCTGTCCACGGCGGCCTGCAGGGTCGCGGCCTTGTGGTCCTTCAAGAAAGCGCTGACGGTCAACAGGTTGCAGGTTTCGTTGTACAGGCCACGCGGCGCGTTGCCTGTCACCATGTTCAGCATGGCCTGGTTGGGAATCAGTTCAAACCACTTGGGGTGGCCTTCGTTCAGCCCCGCCAGCATCAGGCGGTTTAAACGTGCCAGTGAATTGGTGGATTCCACGCCAGGCACTTGCTGCAACTGCCATTCCAGCGCATCTACCCGCATCAGCGTGTCGTAGTCGGCACAGGCCCCATCCGGGGTCTGGACCATGACGGCGAACACATCGCTGCTGGCGCCATAGTGGGCGTTGACAAAGCCGACGTCGCGGTTGTAGCGTGAATCTGCCCGTAGTTCAGGCGCACCGGGGTCCAGGTCGCCAATCGCCAAATGGCGGCTGACCAGAAAGCCACCAACCGCCAGCACCAGAGACAGCAGTACCGTAGGCACTGCCCAGCGGCGCTCGGTAAAGCGCCCCAGCGTATGCCACAGACCGCTGGCTTCGTCGCCCACGCGGTGAAAGTCTTGCTCACTACGCTGGCTGCGCTGCGCCGCCCCCGGGCTGACGCCGGTGTAGCTGAGCAAAATAGGCAGCACGATCAGGTTGGTGAAGATCAGCGCGGCCACGCCGATGCTGGCGGCAATTGCCAGCTCCTGGATCACCTGGATGTCAATCGTCAGTAACACGGCAAAGCCTACGGCGTCGGCCAGCAAAGCCGTCAGCCCAGCCAGGAACAGACGACGAAAGGTGTAGCGCGCGGCAATCCATTTGGGTACGCCCCGGCCAATGTCTTGCATGATGCCGTTCATCTTCTGCGCACCGTGGCTCATGCCGATGGCAAATACCAAAAAGGGCACCAGCATGGAATAGGGGTCCAGCGCATAGCCCAACACTGGTAACAAGCCCAGCTGCCAGATCACCGCGATCAAGGAGCTCATGACTACCAGAGCGGTGGAGCGCACGCAGCGGGTGTAGCCGTACACCATGGCGGCGGCGATGGCGATGGCCACGGCAAAGAACACCAGTACCTGGCGCAGCCCGGCAATCAGGTCGCCCACAATCTTGGCAAAGCCGGTGATGTGAATACTGACGCCCTTGGCTTCATACGTGTCGCGCAGCGCGTCCAGCTTTTGCGAAAGCACCACATAGTCCAAGGCTTTGCCATTGGCATCCTTGGCCAGCAAGGGCAGGAAGATCACGCTGGATTTGCCGTCAAAGGCCACAATCTGGCCGATTTCGCCCGAACGCTGCACGTTGGCACGCAGCTCTTGCAGGCTCTCCGGGCTGCCGTTGTAGCCGTCGGGGATGACCGGGCCGCCTTCCAGCCCCTCTTCGGTCACCCCGGTCCAGCGCATGGTGGGTGTCCATAGCGATTTCATGGCGGAGCGGTCCACGCCCGGAATAAGAAACAACTGGTCGTTGAAGGCCCGTAATGTTTCTAGGTAGGCCGCGTCGTATATCTCGCCTGTGGGGTTGGCTACAGCGATGCGTACCGCATTGCCCAGGCCCTTCAGGTCGGTTTGGTGCGCGCTGGCGTTGACAATAAATGGGTGGTTCTGCGGAATCGTTTTTTCATAGCTGGCATTGAACTGCAGCCGCATGGCCGACCAGCCCAGCAGCAGGGTCACCAGGGCACACAACAACAGCACCAGTATGCGGTGGTTGAACAGGGCCCGCTCTACCAGCGAGCCCGACTTGCGGTCGAAATTCTGCGCCAGTTCGGCAACATCCAAGGGGGGCGCAATCTTCATGGTTTGACTCGGGTGATGCCGTTCCAGCCTGCAATCAACAGGCTGCCGTCAGCCAGCCGGAGCATGCTGGCCGGTTGTTGGGATGGGGTGGTGCTGGCCAGCTTTAACGCGCTGGCGTCGGCGTTGGGGGTGAGCAGCTGCCCGGCCTGGTTGGCTAGCCAAACACCTTGTTTGTCGCGCAGCATGCTGGTTACGCTGACCGGAACCGGGTTGGTCAGCGTCGCCCAGCTTTTGCCACTGTCGGTGCTGCGCAGCACATTGCCACGTAGCCCTGCTATCAGCCAGGCACCGCTGGCGTCAATGGTCGCGCCAAAAAAGCTGCCGGCATAAGGCGTGGTAATCCGCGCAAAGTGCTGCCCGGCGTCGGTCGAATGCAGCAGCAGGCCCTGCTCGCCTGCTAGCAATAGTTCAGACCCCTCGCGGTGCAGGGCGTACAGGTGCGCGGCTTGGGGATTGTCCAGGCGGGATGACAGCGCATGCCAGCTTTTGCCGCCATCGTCCGTACCCAGTAGTAGGTTGAACGCTCCGGCTACCAGGCCTTTTCGTTCGTTCTGGAACTGCAGTACCAGGAGCGGTTTGTCGCTGCCTTCCTGCACCATGCGCTGGGCTTCTGCCACTGCTTTGGCGTTGCCGCTGGCCTCTGCGTCTTGCAGTACCAGTTTGGCAACCGCGTTGCCGTCCAGCTGGCGGCTCCAGTGTTCGCCGCCGTCTTCGCTTTTCAGCACCACGCCGTAGTGGCCCACGGCCCAGCCGGTGCGGTCGTTGGCAAACTGCACCGCCGTCAGCGTGGCGCTGACGGGGACGCTGGCCGCCTGCCGCCAGCTTGTGCCGGCGTCGTCGGACAGCAGTACCGTGCCACGTTCACCCACGGCCACCACCCGCGTGCCCGCCTGGGCCAGGCCCAGCATGGATGCGCGGCTGGGGTCGCGCAGGGTCAAAGCAGGCCGCTTCAGCGGGCCGGGCAGTCCCGCCTGGGCTGCGCCCAGCCAGGTCGAGGCGGCAACGCAGAGCAAGCCGAAAGATGTGCGCAAACGTGACATGGCGTGGGCGCTTAGCGGACCGACTCACCGGCCAGTGATTCTGGCGTGAAGGTGGTGTCGGGGTAGCGGGGCATCAGCTTGTACTGCTCGGGCGCATCGTTGAGCGCGCTGTCGTAGTACCAGGCACCGGAGAGCAGGTCGTAGAAGCCAAACTGCTGTGGCGAGGTGGTGCCGGGCAGATCAGGCATCACTACCGGGTTGGCGAAGCCCATTTGCCAGAGTTGGCCGTTGGCATCCCAGTGGTCGGCCAGGGTAGCGATCCAGGTGTCTTCGTCCAGGTAATAGCGGTGCTTGGGCGAAAGATGGCGCTTGCCTGCTGCCAGGTTGGCTTCTACGACCCAGACGCGGTGCAGTTCCCAGCGCATGGCATTCGGGTTCAGGTGGTGCGCGTTGAGTGCATCGGCCTCGGAGGTCGTCAGCAGCTTGTTGCCGTTGTACGGAATTAGCATTTCTTTTTTACCGACGATCTTCCAGTCGAAGCGGTCCAGGCGGCCGTCAAACACGTCGGTCTGGTCAAAGGTGGATACGCCTGCGCTGTTGGGGGTAGGTGTGTCGCAGCAGGCGTTGGGCACCTTGCGCACGCGGCGCTGGCCGGTCACATAGACCCAGACCTGGGTTTTGTCGCCGTTGACGTTTTGCCGACCCACAATGCCTTCGCCCGCCCGCAGTGCGGGGCCGGTGGTCAGGATACGGATGGACCAGTGGTTGCCGTCAAACTTTTCGGCGCTGCCGTCCTTGAAGTAGTACGGCATCTGGAAGTCGCCCGAACCAATGCCGGTGACCACCTGCTTGCCATCGGCCGTGCCTTGCACGCCCTTGACGGTGACGTGCCAGGCCTCGCCACGCCAGCGCAGCACGTGGTTCCAGATCGCCTCGGCACCGCTTTTGGGGATGGGGAACGGAATGCCACCATAGGCATTGGTGGGTACCAGGTCCTTCAGTTCGGCACGGGCGGCATTTTTGGCGGTGTTGTCGTACACCCATTGCGGCGCAGAGGCGGTGCGGCGGGTGGGGTACACATCCACACGGAAGCTGTCGGGGTACTTTTTCAGCATGGCCTTGACGCCCTCGGTCAGCTTGTCGGCATACTGGTCCATGTTTTTCGACGTGACCTGGTACACCGGCTTGTCGCTGGCAAAGGGGTCGGCGCGCTTGCCGCCATTCTTGAAACCGGGGATGGCGGTGGTGTAGCCCCCCGTCCAGGCGGGAATGCTGCCGTCCTTATTGCCCGCTTTTTCACCCCCCAGAGGGGTGAGTTCGGTCTTGAGTTTGGCGGCCTCGTCGGCGCTGACCGCGCTCCAGGCTCCCGGTGCGGCGGCCAGCAACAGGGCGGCCAGGGGAAGCAGTTTCATCTTCAACATAGGTTTCTCCAGGGGAATAAAAATCAGAAGGTGCGGCGCACGTTGAGGGACACGAAGTCACGGTCGCCGTTGGCTTGTTTGAAGGACCGGTGGCCGTATTCAATGAAGGGCCCGCTTGATCCAAAGTAGTGCGTGTAGTTGATGCCAAAGCGCCAGACATCCAGGTACGCGCCGTTCAGACCGATGCTGAGATCGCCGGTTTTTTGGCCCAGGAATGCGCCGACCATCGACGAGTTGCCCGCCACGCCATAGCCCACGCCCACCGGCACGCTCAGGTCCACACCCGACGTCACTTGGCGGTATTTGGGTTCAAAGACGAAGCGGATATTGGTGGCATCGCGGGTGGCATTGGGGTTCATCGCAGCCGGGTTTTTGGTAACGGACAGACGCCGGTTCCAGGCCACTTCGCCGACAAAGTCCGCCTCGCGTGCCAACCAGCTAGGGCCCAGGCTGGCAATCCAGCTCAGGTTGGCATGGGCCGATTTACCCACGGCATACAAGGGATTGCTGTTGTTGTCGGCCCCCACCATGTCCACCTGGGCATCGCTGTCCATCGGCTGGTTGCTGCGGAACGAGGTCTCACCTGCCAGGTTGACGTTGCCGATGGTGGTGCTGAAGCTGCCGCCAATCGCACGAATACCTTTGTGGAAGACCCACTGGTAGTTGCCGACCTGCAGGCCGTTGGCGCTGGCAATCGCTGCTGCCGATGGGTGCAGATACAGGCCGGACGGGCCGTGGTCGTTCCACTGCACTGCGTACAGGCCGTAGTCGACCTCGCCACCGTGGAAGCGCAGTTGCAAGCCACCTTGGCCGTTTTTACTGCCCTTCATGTCTGCCTGGCGGTAGAAGCCCACGTTGCCTGCGGGCGAATAGCCGACGATCAGGCGCTCTCCGCCGGTGCCCAGCGAGTCCATGTTCGAAAAATAGCTCCCGGCCGCAGGCAGGCGGTCACCCATCCAGTCCAGCATGTAGTAGCCGCCCACCGCCACGTCGGGCGTGATCTGCACCTGGCCGGACAGCTGGTTGATCGGCATCATGAATTCTTTGAACTGCGCATTCGGCACTGTGGCGGCTTTCACCACGTCAATGGATGCCTGTGCAGCGGCAATGCCGTTGGCACCCAGCATCAGCGTCTCGCCGTACAGCAAAGTGTGCTTGCCCAGGCGCGCAGAGGCGGCCATGTCGCCCAGCTGGAATTTGCCAAATACGAACGCGTCCAGGATTTCGGCATCGCCACCTTGTAGTTGGCTGGTGGCGCGGGTGAACTGGTTGCTGGCACTGGAAACCTGGTTGGCCGTGCCGGCCGAGTCGTTGGCATTGCTACGGTGGTACACGCTGTCGTACCAGCCTGCGGCCGACACGCGGAAGCCGAAGTTTTGGTAACTGACGTCCATCTCGCTCAACAGGTCCAACCGGTTGGAAATCAGCCCTCGCTTGAAGTTGCGGCTGCCGTCGTCGGTGTTGGGGAAGTAGTTGGCCGAGCTGGTGTCGTAGTTGCTCCCGCCTACGATGGATGGGGATGCTCCCACCGCCCGAAAGCCGGTGCTGTACTTGAAGGTGTTGTCCCAGCGGACTTTAAGATCGGGGTTGTCGGTTTGCAGCTCAAACGCCTGGACCGCTACCGGTGCCAGACTGAGCAGCGCAGCGGCCGCGATCGTGCTCAGGGCCAGGCCGTTGCAGCGAATGGATCGAATCATGTGTATGTCTCCTCGGGTCTTTAAAAAGAGGCTCTGGCTGGCCTCTGTTCGCACCGCCACCCTTATGGGGCCATAAGCCGCCGATAGCCGGTATGGCTGCGAGGCGGTGGTTTGGTGGAGGTGAACGGGGGCGATCCTAGGTGCCCCCTCCCGTAAGCGGAAATCGAATTTGCCGATGGGCTATATCGGAAACTTACATATAGGGGGGAACCCTCGCCCCCTAACCGCAATGGTTTCCTGCGATGCCCCGCGCGCCTGGCCTATCGCTGTTTACTGCAGGCCTCCAGGCGGTTGTTTGGGCGCGCATGTCGAATACTTTCGACTCTGAGAAAATGAGGTTGTCCCTTGTTTGATGCGAAGTTACGCCAAGGATGTGTTGCCGCGTGGTGTGGTCTTTGGTGCAACTTGACCGTTTAGTGGCCCGAAATTGTGGCACTTGAGGCGGTTTTATCCCGCCAAAATATCCAACAACGCGACCGCTTGGCGAG
The DNA here is from genome assembly GCA_947451445.1 of Comamonadaceae bacterium. Lineage (GTDB taxonomy): Bacteria > Pseudomonadota > Gammaproteobacteria > Burkholderiales > Burkholderiaceae_C > Rhodoferax_B. Next base: position 6,058 of record CANFZJ010000023.1, on the reverse strand, counting down.
ATAGTCAATAGATGAATACCAAAGAAAATCAACAACTTGTAGAAAATCCATCGCCCTGGCGGGTGAGCGTGGCTCCCATGATGGACTGGACCGATGCCCATTGCCGCTACCTCCACCGCCTGTTGAGCCGCCACGCCCTGCTGTACACCGAAATGGTGACCACTGGCGCGCTGCTGCATGGCGACGTGCCCCGGCACCTGCGCTTTAACGCCGAGGAGCATCCGGTGGCGCTGCAGCTGGGCGGCAGCGAACCGGCCGATCTGGCCGCTTGCGCCAAGCTGGGCCAGGACTGGGGCTACGACGAGATCAACATCAACTGTGGCTGCCCCAGTGAGCGGGTGCAGCGCGGGGCGTTTGGGGCCTGCCTGATGAATGAGGCTCCGCTGGTGGCTGACTGCGTGAAAGCCATGGTGGATGCGGTGGACGTGCCGGTCACGGTGAAGCACCGCATTGGCATCGACAAGACCGAGAGCTATGACTTTGTGCGCGACTTTGTGGGCACGGTGGCCGACGCAGGCTGCCAGACCTTCATCGTGCATGCCCGCAACGCCTGGCTCAAAGGCTTGTCACCGAAGGAGAACCGCGAAATCCCACCACTGCGCTACGAGCTGGTGCACCAGCTCAAGAAGGACTTCCCGGCGCTGACCATCTCCATCAACGGCGGCATCACCACCGAGGACCAGATCGCCACCCAGCTGCAGCAGCTGGACGGCGTGATGGTGGGGCGCGAGGCTTACCACAACCCCTGGTTTCTGGCCGGGTGGGATGCCGCATTTTTTGGCGCTGCGCCTGTTGAGGCCACGCGTGAAAGCGTGGAAGAGCAGATGGTGGCCTACATGGAACGCATGGCGGTGGAGCAGGGGGCTTCCTGGTACAGCATCGCCCGCCATATGCTGGGCCTGCGCCACGGCCTGCCCGGTGCGCGCCGCTGGCGCCAGGTGTGGAGTGACCACCGCCTGAAGACCACGCCACCGCGCGAGGTGATGGCGCTGGCCCATGTGCGCTACGGGTTTGACGAGAGCAAAAGCGCCTGAAGTCCGGTGTGAAAAATTTATATAAAAAGTGCCACTGGCGCAGTTGATGTATGCGCAAGTAGCTATATAAATAATAGCAAAATTTATCTGACGGTGTAATGGCTCACCACCCCGGGAACCCGTGGAACAGGCTTTGCCGGGCCACTGGGTTCGCCCCCTGCAAGGGGGTTGGCGAAAACCCGCAGTGTGCAGCCTGGGGGCGTGCGTAGTTACCCGGCGGATTCGTTCAGCAGCCCCAGCGCGGTTTCAAAGTCGTAGTCGGCCATGGCGCTAGCCATTGGGGGGTAGGCTGCGCCCAGAGTGGTTTGTAGCAAAGCACGGTGTAGGGCAAAAATTTCGATGGATTCGGGGTCGTCTTCGGCCAGCAGGGCGGCCAGTTGCTGGCGCAGCTGGGCCCACTGGGCGGGGTCGTCAGGAGGGGCATCTGCTGCGGGGCGCAGGGCCGCGTGCAGGGCGGTGGTCAGTGCGTCCAGCTGGGTGCGAACCGGGGCCAGCAGGGTGGCCAGGGCCTCGGGCGGCTGGGTGGGAATGGCGGCTTCCAGCAGGCCCGCAGCGTGTTGCAGGTGGGTGGCACCGATGTTGCCCGCCACGCCTTTGAGGGTGTGGGCCAGGCGCTCGGCAGTGGCGCTGTCGCCCGCGTGCAGGGTCTGTTGGAGGGCGGTGGCGGTGTCGGCCTGGCCGTCGGCAAATTTGCGCAGCATGGCCAGGTACAGAGATTGTTTGCCCATCACCCGGCGCAGGCCCAGCGGTACGTCCAGGCCGGGGATGCCCTGGGGCAGCGCGTCGGTACTGGTCGGCTGGGGCGGCAGCGGTGTCGGTGCTGCGCTGCCCAGGCCGTCGCGGGGCCGAATCCACTGGGCCAGGGCCTGCCAGAGTTCGTCGGGCTCGATGGGTTTGGCGACAAAGCCGTTCATGCCGGCGGCCAGGCAGCGGTCGCGGTCTACCTGCATGGCGTTGGCGGTCATGGCCACGATGGGCAGGGCGTTGAACTGGCCGGTGTCGCGGATGGTCTGGGTGGCGGTTACGCCGTCCATCACTGGCATCTGCATGTCCATCAGCACGATGTCGTAGGGGGCCTGATCGACCATGGCGACGGCGATCTGGCCGTTGTCGGCAATGTCCACGGTAAACCCCGCGTCTTGCAGCAGCTCGGCGGCGACTTGTTGGTTCAGTGCGTTGTCTTCCACCAGCAGAATGCGGGCGCCCCGCAGCGGGGCCAGGGCGGCCAGGGCGTTGCTGCTGTGCGCGGCGGCGGCCAGGCTGCGCGGTGTGTGCTGCTGGCCCAGGGCGTTCATCATGGTGTCGAACAGCTGGGACGCGGCAACGGGTTTGAACAGCAGGTCGGTCACCCCGGCGGCCAGGGCGGCGTCGCGCACTTCTTCGCGGCCATAGGCGGTGACCAGTACGGTGTGCGGCGGTGGCTGCAGGTTGAGTGCGCGCAGTTGGCGCACGGCTTCCAGGCCGTCCATGCCGGGCATTTGCCAGTCCATCAGAACCACGTCAAACGGGGTGGCGGCGCTGGCGTGGGCCTGCACGGCGGCGATGGCGGCCTGGCCGGAGTCCACCGATTCGGCGGCAAAGCCCAGGCTGTCCAGCAGCTCGACCAGCACGGTGGCGGCGGTGGCGTTGTCGTCCACCACCAGCACCCGGCGGCCGCGCAGGTCGATGTCCGGCTGCAGCGGGCGAGCCCGCTTTTCCCCCAGGCCCAGGCGGGCGGTGAACCAGAAGCTGGAGCCTACGCCGGGCATGCTGTCCACCCCCACTTCGCCGCCCATCAGCTCGGCCAGGCGTTTACAGATGGCCAGCCCCAGGCCGGTGCCGCCGTATTGGCGGGTGGTGGAGCTGTCGGCCTGGCTGAAGCTTTGGAACAGGCGGCTGATTTGCTCTGCCGTCAGGCCGATGCCGGTGTCGCGCACTTCAAAGCGCAGCAGCACGTCGGTGGGGGTGTGCTCTTGTAGGCGGACCACCAGGTCGATTTCGCCGCGTTCGGTGAATTTGATGGCGTTGCTGGCGTAGTTGATGAGGATCTGGCCCAGCCGCAGCGGGTCGCCCAGCAGTTGTTGGGGGATGTGGGGCGGCAGGTCGCAGACCAGTTCCAGGTTTTTGGCCTGGGTTTTGTCGGCGATAACGTTGACCACGTGGGCTAGTACCTGTTCCAGCTCGAACGGGGTGTGCTCCATGGCCAGCTTGCCCGCTTCGACCTTGGAGAAGTCGAGGATGTCGTTCAGGATGCCCAGCAGGTGCTGGCCGGACTGGCGGATTTTGCCGATGTAGTCTTGCTGGCGTGGTGTCAGGTCGGTCTTCAGGGCCAGGTGGGACATGCCGATGATCGCGTTCATCGGCGTGCGGATTTCGTGGCTCATATTGGCCAGAAAGTCGCCTTTGGCCTGGCTGGCTTGTTCGGCGGCCTCTTTGGCGCGGCGCAGTTCTTCGGCGGCGGCGCGGCGTTCCGATATGTCTTCGTAGACCCACACCACGCCCTGGTGAAGGTCGTGCGCGTCCACCGCGCGGCCATAGGTGTGCACCCACAGCGTGCTGCCGTCTTTGCGTTTGAGCTGCACGTCGCCGGCAAAGCAGCCGTGGGCGCGCATGGCCGGGGTCACGCGGCGGGCGGCGGCTTCCAGATCGGCCGGACACAGGAACAGGTCTTTGGTGCCCAGCGCCAGCAGTTCGCCGGGGGCGTAGCCAAACATGCCCTCCATGGCCGTGTTGCAGCGCTGGATGCGGTGCTGCAGCACAAAAATAATGCCCAGGCTGACCGCTTCGAAGATGGTGCGCTGGTCGCGCAGCGCCTGGGCGGTGACCTGCTCGGCGGCTTCCCGCTGGGCATGGGTGCGGGCCAGGCTGCGTTCCATTTCATGCAGCGAGTACAGCAGCTGGCCGACTTCGTTGCCCTCTGGTGCGGCGCTGTGGTCGCTGCCATTGTGCAGCGTGATATTGCGCGCAATGGCTGCCGCTTTTAGCACCGGGCGGGTGATGGAGATGCTGGTTTGGTAGGCGATCCAGACCAAAAATGCCGACAGTGCCAACACACCGGCAATCAGCGCCAGCATGGTGTTGCGCAGCTGGGCGTGGCGTTCTTGCAGGGTGCTGGCCAGTTCGGCAAAAACCAGGTTGGTAAAGCCCTCCTGGGTGTGCAGGATGGCGCCCAGACCGGCAAAGTCTTCTTCGCTGGCCAGCCCGAGCTGGCGCGGGTTGTTCAGCTGCAGTTGCAGTGGTGGCTGGATGCGTAGCCACAGCTGGTTGCTGGCGTGCAGCAGGTTGGCCATGTGCTGGACGTGGGGCTGTGCGCGGATGGCTGCGTCTACTGCTTTTTGCATGCGCTGCAGGATGGTGCCGGTGTTGAACATCTGCGTGGTCACCAGGCGGTTGTCGTCCGCTGTCACGTTTTGCAGAGCCATCAGCTCGGTGCTTTTGTCTTGCAGTTCGGCCAGTGCCTCTTGCAGGCCGGGGGCTTCTTCTAGCGCGGCAAGGATCAGGAAGTAGCTTTTGGCATCCGGGTCCAGGCTGAAGCCAAAGTGCTCGACCAGCAGCGCGTTCAGTTGCAGCAATTGGCGAATGACGGTGGTGTAGGCCGTAAAGTTCAGCGGCATGCGGGTGCGGGTGGAGCTGTCCGGCAACTGCAGCCATTGGGTTCGGGTGGCCTTCCAGTGTGTGGCAATCAGTGTGGAGGGAATCTTGCGCAGGACTTGGTCGATACGGTCTATGGCCGCCTGGCCATGCTCTGGGGCCTGCCACAGCAGGCTGTGGGCATCTGCTTCCCCGGCCTGCAGGCGCACGGCCAGGGCCCGGTGGCTTTGCAGTAACGCCGTGGCAGCCAATACCGTGCGCAGCGGAGCGATGCCGTCCAGCTCTTGCTGTACCAAGTAGATGGTACGGCTGGACTCGCGCACGTACAGGGCCAGCGGAGGTACGAACAGCAGCAGGCCCAGTACCCCGAGCAGGGCAAACTTTTGCCATAAAAGCCAACGGCTCAGCAGAGTTTTCATGGATTCATGGATAAAAGGTGATTGCTATTTATTTTATAGCTACTGGTGCAGTAAACATATGCACTGAGCGCTTGTTTAATCTGTGGTTTGTATGGGGTAGGCCAAGGCCTTGTCCATCGCCTGCCGGGTCCGCTCAAAGTCGTAGTCGCCAATGGCGTCCAGCACGGTTTGAAAGGCTGGGCCCAGGGCGGTCTGGAACAGGCTGCGGTGCTGGTTGAACAGCTCTATGGCGTCCGGGTCGGCCTCGTCCAGCAGGGTGCGCAGCTGGGGGTACAGCCCTGCCACCGTCGCGTTGGTATCTGTGCTGGCTGCCGGGGTGGGCTGTGCCAGTGCCCGGTCTAGCGCCTGTACCAGCGCGGCCAGCGGGTTTTGCAGGGCTTGCAGTTGCCGTTCGGTGTGGGACGCGGGTTGGCGCTCGCGGATGCTGGTTTCCACCTCGGTGGCGGCATGTTGCAGCCCGGTGGCACCGATATTGCCCGCCACGCCGCGCAGGGTGTGGGCCTGGCGCTCGGCGGTGGCCCGGTTGCCTTGTTGCAGGCTGGCCCGCATTTGCGCGCAGGCATCGTGCTGGCCGTCTACAAATTTGCGCAACATACGCAGGTACAGCGGTTCTTTGCCCATCACCCGCTTCAGGCCCAGCGCCAAGTCCAGCCCCGGCACGGCGTGCAGCAAGGTGGCCAGGGGCAGCAGCCCGGGGTCTGGCGTGCTGGCCGGTGGCGGCACGGTGACGGCGGTGGCCTCCATACCGGGACGCGGGCGGACCCATTGCGCCAGTGCGCGCCAGAGTTCGTCCGGCTCGATGGGTTTGGCCACAAAGCCTTGCATGCCTGCGGCGCTGCAACGGTCGCGGTCTACCTGCATGGCGTTGGCGGTCATGGCCAGGATAGGCATGGCGGCAAAGCGGGGGTCTTGCCGGATGGCGCGGGTGGCGCTGACGCCGTCCATCACGGGCATTTGCATGTCCATCAGCACCACGTCGTACGGCAGGTGCGCCGGGCGGGCGTGCACCATGTTCACGGCGATCTGGCCGTTGTC
>CANFZJ010000022.1 GCA_947451445.1 Comamonadaceae bacterium | reverse complement strand
GCACCCAGGTGGTGGCAGTCATGCCGCCAAACAGCACGTAAATCATCATCAGCGCACCGACGATGACCACGGCCAGCCAGTAGTCCAGGCCGAACAGCAGCTTGATGAGTGCGCCCGCGCCGACCATTTGGGCGATCAGGTAGAACGCCACCACGACCAAGGTGCCGGAGGCGGCAAACAGACGTACCGGCGTTTGCTGGAAGCGGTAAGCCGCTACGTCGGCAAAGGTGAACTTGCCCAGGTTGCGCAGCCGCTCGGCCATCAAAAAGGTAATGATCGGCCAGCCGACCAAAAAGCCGATGGCGTAGATCAGCCCGTCGTAGCCCGAGGCCATGACCGCTGCCGAAATACCCAGAAAGGATGCTGCCGACATGTAGTCGCCCGCAATCGCCAGCCCGTTCTGGAAGCCGGTGATGCCGCCGCCAGCGGTATAGAAGTCAGATGCCGACTTGGTCTTGGCGGCCGCCCATTTGGTAATGAACAGGGTGGCCACCACGAACACGGCGAACATGCTGATCGCGATCCAGTTGGTGGCTTGTTTGTCTACCTGGCCCAGGTCGGCACCAGCGGCCATGGCAGCGCCTGCGGCCAGCAGCAAGGCCAGCGCAGCGGAGGTTTTCAGGGTGGATTTCATTTGGAGGCGTCCTTCAGGATTTCAGCGGTCAGGCGGTCGTATTCGCTGTTGGCGCGGCGCACGTAGATGGCGGTAATCACGATGGTGAAGACGATGACGCCCAGCCCCAGGGGAATACCCAAGGTGGTCACGCCTGCGCCCAGCGGTTGGGCCAAGAACGGTTTGTTAAAGGCGATGAGTGCGATGTAGCCGTAGTACACCAGCATCATCAGTGCGGTCAGTGTCCAGCCAAAGCTGCCGCGTTTGCGCCGCAGCTCGTGGTACTTCGGATTGGCCTCAATTTTTGCCACGATCGGATCGGTCATGGTTGTCTCCTTGGTTTATCAGCCGCTGAGTGTGGTGATGGGGGCTTACCAAGAACTGACGTCAGAGGCTGTTTTAGGTTGGGGTTTTCCGGGGGGAGGGTATATCCGGAGAGGGGGTGACGTTACGTGATGGCCCGGTCCAGGTGGGTGTAGCCACCGTCTACAAACAGCCACTGCCCGGTGGTGTGCGATGCCGCGTCGGATAGCAAAAAAACACAGGTGCGGGCGATTTCTTCGGCCGTGGTCATGCGCTGGCCCAGCGGTATCTTGGCGGTGATGGCGGCCAGCTTGGCGTCGGCATCGTCAAAGCTGTGGATCCAGCGGGCGTATAGCGGGGTCATTACTTCGGCGGGCACCACGGCGTTGACTCGTACGCCGTCGTCGCGCAAGGCCACGGCCCATTCCCGGGTCAGCGACAGCTGCGCGCCTTTGGATGCGCAGTAGCCGCTGGTATCGCCCTGGCCGGTGAGGGCGGTTTTACTGGATACGTTGACGATGCTGCCCCGGCTCGCCTTGAGGTGCGGTACGCAGTAGTGGGCCATGACGTAATAGTGGATCAGGTTGCGCTCCAGCGAGCCCATAAACGCGTCCCGGCCCGCGTCCAGCCCGATGTTGTCGTTGATGCCCGCGTTGTTCACTAAACCGTCGATACGGCCATAGGTGGCGGCGACCTGGGCTACGGCGGCTTGGCAGGCGGGCTCGTTCGAGAGTTCGAGCTGGATGAACAGGTACGGTGCGGAACCGAGTTGCCGCACAAAGTCGCCGGGCAGAGGGCTTTTGCCCAGGATGACCGGGATGGCCCCTTCCTGGGCCAGGCTGAGCGAGATAGCCGCGCCAATGCCGCTGGCCCCGCCGGTGACGATGATGACTTTGTCTTGCAGGTGCAGGTCCATGGGGGCGTCCGGTTTCAATAAAAATCAGGAAATCTGCAGGCCGTAGCAGCGGATGGCGTTGCCGCTCCAGAACGCGTCTTGTTCGTTGTTGGACAGCCGCGACCTGGCCCAGCGCTCGGCCAGGCTATGCACTTCGGCATAGGGGGCGGCCAGCTGGCAAACAGGCCAGTCGGAGCCGAACATCAGCCGGGTCGGCCCGAAGGCGTCCAGCGCCTGGTCGAAACAGTCCAGGATGTGCTGGGTGTCATCGGGCGACAGACGGGTGCCTGAGCCCCAGGCTGTTTCTGTCACCAGGCCGGACAATTTGCACACCACGTGCGGCAGGTCCGCCAGCGCCTGTAGATGGTTGCGCCATGGGCCGCTGTGCGGACTGCCGCGCAGACCGGGCTTGCCCACGTGGTCCAGCACCAGCCAGTGGGCATCGAAGCGGACACAAAAATCGACCACATTGGGGAGTTGGTGCGCAAACACCAGCACGTCGTACACCAGGCCGCGCTGCTGCACGGCGTGCATGCCTTGCCGTACGGCGGGGTGGTTGGCCCAGGCGGCGGCGTCCGGTTCATCTTGCAGGATGTGGCGCAGCCCTTTGAATGCGGGGTGCTGGCACCACTGCGCCAGGCTGTCGTGCAGCTGCGGCGCGGCCAGATCGGCCCAGCCCACCACGCCGACCACCTCGGGGTGTTGGTCCGCCAGTTGCAGCAGAAAGTCGGTTTCTGCTGCATGCGTGCGGGCCTGCACCGCCACCACGGCGTCCACCCCGGCGGCATGCCGGGCGGCAGCGCAGTCCACCGGCATGCAGTCGCGCTGCAGCAGGGGCATGGCCGCGCTGATCCACGGAAATTCCGCCTCTTGGTAGCGCCAGTAGTGCTGGTGGGTGTCGATCTTCATGTATTCCGCTTCCATTTCAATCCGATATGTCGTTACTTTGCCTTGTCGTGCTACAGCACTGCCTGCGGCTTCGCGCCTAATCTCGTATTGAAATGGCAACGGAATAACGCTAGGCGCGGTAGGTGTATTGCTGCAACGACTCTGGCTTCATCTGGATGGAGAACCCCGCTGCCGTGGGCGGCATGTAGGCTGCGTTTTGGATGACACAGGGGTCCACAAAGTGCTCGTGCAGGTGGTCTACATACTCAATCACCCGGCCCTCGCGCGTACCGGCAATGCACAGGTAGTCGATCATCGACAGGTGCTGCACGTATTCGCACAGGCCCACGCCCCCGGCGTGCGGGCACACCGGCAAGTTGTACTTGGCGGCCATCAGCATGACGGCCAGAATTTCGTTCACACCGCCCAAGCGGCAGGAGTCTATCTGCACCACGTCAATAGCACCGCGCATGATGAGTTGTTTAAAGACGATGCGGTTTTGGCACATCTCGCCCGTGGCCACCTTGACCGGGTGCACGCCTTCGCGGATCACGCGGTGGCCTTCGATATCGTCCGGGCTGGTCGGCTCTTCGATGAACCAGGGTTTGCAAAAGGCCAGGTCATTGACCCATTCCACGGCCTGGTTGACCTCCCACACCTGGTTGGCGTCGATCATCAAATGGCGGTCTGGCCCCAACACCTCGCGGGCAATCGTCAGGCGGCGAATGTCATCTGCCTTGTCGCGGCCCACTTTCATCTTCACGTGGTTAAAGCCCGCGTCTATCGCCTCTTGGCACAGGCGGCGCAGCTTGTCGTCGCCGTAGCCCAGCCAACCGGCCGAGGTGGTGTAGCAGGGGTAGCCTTCGCGCTCCAGCGTAGCCCAGCGCTCGGCCTTGCCCACCGCTTGTTTTTGCAGCAAGGCCAGGGCTTCGGCGGGCGTGATGCAGTCGGTGATGTAGCGAAAGTCGATCAGTTTGACGAGCTCCTCAGGGCCCATGCGCGCCACCAGCTGCCATACCGGCACGCCTTCTTGTTTGGCCCACAGGTCCCACACCGCGTTCACCACCGCGCCGGTGGCCAGGTGGATGGCGCCCTTGTCCGGGCCAATCCAGCGCAGCTGGCTGTCGGAGGTGATATAGCGCCAGAAGCGGCCCATGTCCTCCGCCACCCAGGCCATGTCCAGACCCACCACCAGATGGCGCAAGGCCTCTATGGCAGCGCAGCAAATTTCATTGCCACGGCCAATGGTGAAGGTCAGGCCGTGGCCTTCCAGGCCGGGTTGGTCGGTTTCCAGAACCACGTAGGCCGCGGAATAGTCCGGGTCGGGGTTCATGGCGTCCGAACCGTCCAGTTGTTGGGACGTGGGGAAGCGCACGTCCACGACGCGCAGGTGGGTGACTTGGGTCATGGCGGCTAGGGTCAGGCTTGTACGGTGGTTTGGGTCTGGGTGCCCAGGCCGTCGATACCCAGGTGCATGGTTTGCCCCGCGCGCAGGTAGACCGATGGCTTTTGGCCCATGCCCACGCCGGGCGGCGTGCCGGTGGAGATCACGTCGCCGGGCTGCAGGCTCATGAAGCGGCTGAGGTAAGACACCAGAAACTGCACGCCGTAGACCATGGTGGAGGTGCTGCCGTTTTGATAGCGTTTGCCGTCTACCTCCAGCCACATCTTCAGGGCCTGTGGGTCCGGGATTTCGTCGGCAGTGACCAGCCAGGGGCCGGTGGGGCCAAAGGTGTCGCAGCCCTTGCCCTTGTCCCAGGTGCCGCTGCGTTCCAGCTGGTATTCGCGTTCAGACACGTCGTTCACCACGCAGTAGCCCGCCACGTGCGACAGTGCATCCGCCTCGTCAATGTAGCGGCCCCCCTTGCCAATGACCACGCCCAGCTCCACCTCCCAGTCGGTTTTGAGCGAGCCACGGGGGATTTCTACTGCGTCGTTGGGGCCGACGATGGCGCTGGTCCATTTGTTGAACACGACGGGCTCGGGCGGCACCTGCATGCCGCTTTCGGCGGCGTGGTCGGAGTAGTTCAAACCAATGCAGATAAATTTGCCTACGCTGCCGACACAAGGACCCAGACGCAGGTCTTGCTGCGGCGTACCCGCCACCAGGGGCAGGCTGTCGATGTTCAAGTCACGCAAACGTGCCAGGCTATGGGGCAGCAGCGCTGCACCCGCTACATCGACAATGACATCGGAGAGGTCGCGCACGCGGCCTTGGCTGTCCAGCACGCCGGGTTTTTCTTGTCCTGGCAATCCGTAGCGTAAGAGTTTCACAGTCTTTCCTTCTTGGTAAAAAAGGGCGGCAGATGCGGCTGCATCCATCCGCCCGAAAACGCATCAATCGTAGAGAACTGCCGCAATCTTGGGCTCGGCCATGTTCGACTTGTCGTAGTAGTAAAAGCCGGTGTCGATGATCTTGGGCAGCTTCTCGCCCTTGAGTGCCTTCACTGCGGCCTCCACGGTTTTGTAGCCAATGCCGACGGGGTTTTGCGTGATGGCCCCGGCAATGGTGCCGTCATTGATCATGTCTTTTTGCGCCTTGCCAGAGTCAAAGCCGATGATGATGACGCCCGTTTTCTTGGCTTCTTTCAGACCCTTGCCTGCGCCGATGGCCGAGCCTTCGTTGGTGCCGAAGATGCCCTTGAGCTTGGGGTGGGCCTGCAGCAGGGTTTTGGCAATCTCGGCCGACTTCAGGTGGTCGCCACCGCCGTACTGGATGTCTACCACCTTGATCTTGGGGTACTTGGCCTTGATCTGGTCCACAAAACCGTCGCGGCGGCCCGTGCCCGTGGTGCTGGTCTGGTCGTGGCCGATGACTGCCACCTCGCCTTCACCGCCGATTTTTTCAGCCATCTTGTCCGCTGCCAATGCCGCAGCGGCCTTGCTGTCGGTTTGCGCGGTCGTGACCACGATGTCGCTGTCCACGCCCGAGTCAAATGCGATCACCGGAATTTTGGCGGCCTGGGCTTTTTTCAGCAGCGGAATGGCGGCTTTGCTGTCCAGCGCGGCAAAGCCAATGGCGGCAGGCTTTTTGGCCAGGGCGGCCGACAGCATGTCGATTTGTTTGTCCACTTGCTGCTCGGTTTCCGGGCCTTCAAACGTGACCTTGACCTTGTAGTCCTTGCCCGCCTGGTCCGCACCCTGTTTCACGGCCTGCCAGAACTGGTGTTGAAAGCCTTTTGAGATCAAGGGGATGTAAATCTCCTGGGCCGAAGCGGTGTGGGCAAAGCCGGCCAAAGCCAAGCTGGCGGCGAGGGTGAGAAGTTGACGTTTTGCGTTCATGGTATGTCTCCGAATGGGTGTTGTTTTTACAGGCTTGGGTGAGGGTTGTGCGTGTGGATGTCGGGGCGCTCCTTACTGCTTGCTGCGGCGCAGGTTGTCGGTGTAGACGGCCAGGATGATGATCAACCCGGTCAGTACCATTTGCCATTCCTGCGCCACAGATAGGATGCGCAGGCCGTTGATCAGCACGCTCATGATGAACGCGCCGATGATGGTGCCCAGCACCGTACCGCTGCCACCGCTGAGCGAGGTGCCGCCAATCACCACAGCGGCGATGGCGTCCAGCTCGTAGCCCTGGCCCAGCGCCGGTTGGGCCGAGTTCAGGCGCGATGCGATCAGCAGGCCTGCAATGCCGCAAATGCCGCCGCTGAAGGTGTAGACGATGGTTTTCCAGCGGTCCACGTTCACGCCGGACAAACGCACGGCCTCCTCGTTGCTGCCCAGGGCAAAGGTGTAGCGGCCCAGGGCGGTTTTGTTGAGTACCACCGCGCAGACCACGGCCACCGCGAACATGATCAGCACTCCGTTCGGAATCGGCAGGTCGGGCAGCAGGTCGCCCAGCAGCGAACCCAGGGCGATCTGGTCAAAGCCCTCTACGTCGTTGAAGTAGATCGGCCGGGTTTGGGTGATGATCAACGAGCTGCCTTTGAGCAACATCATCATGCCCAGCGTGGCAATGAAGGGCGGTACTTTGAGCTTGGTAATCGCAAGCCCTGAGACGCAGCCCATCAGCGCCCCCATGCCGATGGCGCAGACGATGCCCAGCGCCATGGGCATGCCCAGGTTCACCATGAAGACCCCCGCCATCACCGAGCAGAAGGTCATCAGCACGCCCACCGACAGGTCGATACCCGAGGTGATGATGATGAAGGTGCTGGCAATGGCCAGTACGCCAATCACCGTGGTGGACTGCAGGATGCCGATGATGTTGTCCTGCGTCATGAACGCGTCGGGTTTGAGTACCGTGAACACGATCACCAGCACGATCAGGCTGGCAAACGCGAGTAGTTTTTGCTTGGCTTGCCCGCCGGACAGGCGCGTCAACCAGGAAGAGGAGAGGGCAGACATGGGTGTGGGCCTTGTTTCTTGTCAATATCAATGCACGCTGAGCGGATCGGGCGTGCGCTGGGTGGCCAGGGCCATCAAAGTCTCTTGGGTGGCGGTGTCGCCACGCACCTCGCCGGTAATCCGGCCTTCGCACATCACCAGTATCCGGTGGCTCAGTTGCAGCACCTCGGGCAGTTCGCTGGAGATGACCACAATCGCGCGGCCCTGGGCGGCCAGCTCGTGCAGCAGTTTGTAGATTTCACTTTTGGCCCCGATGTCGATGCCCCGTGTGGGCTCGTCAAAAATCAGCACTTCGCAGTCGCGTACCAGCCATTTGGCAATCACCACCTTTTGCTGGTTGCCGCCCGACAGCAACCGGGTGGTTTGGGCCAGCGACGGGGTTTTGACGCGCAGCTTGTCCACCATCTGCTGCGCGACTTGGCGGATGGCGGGTTGGTTCAAAAAAACGCCCCATTGCAGCCAGCTTTTCAGGCTGGGCAGGGTGATGTTGGCGGCTACGTCCATGCCGGTGGCCAGACCAAAGTGCTTGCGGTCTTCGGACAGGTAGCCAATGCCTGCGCGCACCGCGTCTTCGGGCGAGTGCAGGCGAATTTTCTGGCCGCGCACCCACACCTCACCGGACTCCACCGGGTCGGCCCCAAACACGGCCCGCGCCACCTCGGTACGCCCGGCCCCCATCAACCCGGCAAAGCCCAGAATCTCGCCCCGGCGCACGCTGAAGCTCACGTCGCGGATGGCCCGGCCCCGGTGCAGGTGGCGCACGTCCAGCAGCACTTCGTGGGCCGAGGTATCGGGAATGCGCTTGTCCACCGCCTCCAGGGTGCGCCCGACCATCATGGCGATCACCTGGGACATGGGCGTGCTGGCGGGTACGGTGTCCACGTAGGTGCCGTCGCGCATCACGGTGATGCGGTCGGCAATGCGCTGGATCTCGTCCATCTTGTGCGAGATGTAGACAATGCCTACGCCCTCGCTTTTCAGCTGGCGGATGATGCGAAACAGGTCGTCGATCTCGGCATTGTTCAGCGCAGCGGTGGGCTCGTCCATGATGAGCACGCGCGACTTGAACGACAGCGCCTTGGCAATCTCCACCATCTGCTGGCGCGCCACGGTCAGCGTGTCGATCCGGGTGGTGGGGGCCAGCGCCAGGTGCATCCGGTCGAACAGGGCCTGGGCGTCGCGGTTCAGTTGCGCCTCGTCCAGCAGCAGACCCATCGCCTTGCGCGGCTCGCGGCCCAGGTAGATGTTTTGCGCCGCACTCAGGTGGCCCATCAGGTGCAGCTCCTGGTGGATGATGCCAATCGCCAGCGACTGGGCATGCGCCGGGCTGGTGATGTCCACCGGATGGCCGTTGACCTGCATCTCGCCGCTGTCTTTGCTATAGACCCCGGCCAGAATCTTCATCAGCGTGGACTTGCCCGCACCGTTTTCGCCCATCAGGGCGTGTACCTCGCCCGGCAACAGGTCAAACTGCACCTTGTCCAGCGCCTTCACGCCGGGGAACGACTTGCTCAGGTTGCGGATGGTGACTAAAGGGGTCACGCAGCGCTTTCAGATAGTGACGCCGCCGTCGACCAGCAGGGTTTGCCCCGTGACAAACTTTGATGCGTCGCTAGCCAGGTAGACCACCATCGGCGCGATGTCGTCCACCGTGGCCAGCCGGCCCATAGGCTGGCGGGCGATGAAGTCTTTTTCGGCCTGCACCGGGTCGGCGTAGCTGGCAATGCGCCCGCGCAGTGACGGAGTGTCCACCGTGCCGGGGCACAGCGCGTTGGCGCGCAAACCGGCTTTTACGTAGTCGGCCGCCAGGGATTTAGTCAGGCCGATCACCGCCGCCTTGGTCGCGCCATAGGCGCAGCGGTTGGCAAAGCCCTTGATGCTGGACGCCATAGACGCCATGTTGATGATGGACACGCTGCCCTGTTCGGCTTCTGCCTTGGCCAGCATGGCGGGCAAAAAGGAGCGGGTCATGCGGAACATGCTTTTGACGTTCAGTTCAAAGCTCAAATCCCAATCCGCCTCGGTGCATTCCAGCACGCTGCCGTTGACCACCATGCCCGCGCAGTTGAACAGTGCGTCCAGCGCGGGCGTGCGGGCGGCCAGCGCAGCGACGGCAGCGCCATCCAGCACATCCAGCTGCACGGTCTGGATGCGCGGATGCTCGGCGGCCAGGCTGTCCAGAAACGCGGCATGGATGTCGGTGGCAATCACCGTCGCACCCTCTGCTGCACAGGCCAGTGCGCTGGCCCGCCCAATGCCTTGCGCGGCAGCGGTGATCAGCATGGTCTTTCCTTCTAACCGGCCTGGGTGCATATAGACGACTCCTGTGGAAATGTTTGCAGGACTTACGCAGCGCCTGACTGGCGGCCCTTTGGGCCTTCAGGGGGGCGCTGCGTAAGTCGTGATTTAAATATAAACAATGCGTTTATGGATGAAAATAGTAATCGCGATTGCGCTGCGGCCACTTGGTACTTTCCCGCACACGCCGCTCTGCTATAAAAAGCCCCGCATCCCCTAAAAAAGAGACCCGCCATGCTCCCCACGCCCCCTCCCAGCACCGCCACCGACGACCGCTACCGTGCCCCGGCGCTGGACAAAGGGCTGGACATTCTGGAGCTGCTGGCGGCCCAGCCGCAGGGCCTGACCCGGGCCGAAATCGTCAAGGAAATGGACCGCAGCGCCAGCGAGATCTACCGCATGCTGGAGCGCCTGGTCGCCCGCCAGTATGTGATGCGCAACCCCTCCGGCGACCGCTACGCCCTGAGCCTGAAGCTGTTTGCATTGGCCCACATGCACCCGCCCATGAACCGCCTGGTCAACCAGGCCCTGCCCATCATGGACGACTTTGCGCGCCGGGCCGAACAGTCTTGCCACATGGGCGTGTACGACCGGGGCAATGTGCTCATCAGCGCCCAAATCAACAGCCCCAGCGGCTGGAGCTTTGCCGTCCAGCGCGGCGCGCGCGTGGGCCTGCTGGACACCGCGTCCGGCCACCTGCTGCTGGCCTACGCCGACCCCGGACGCTTCAGCGCCATGTTGGCCGAGCACACGCCACTGGACGGCGAGGTGCCGATAGCCCCCGACCAGCTGGCCGCCACCCTGGACGCCATCCGCAGCCAGGGCTACCTGGAGCGCGCCAGCGCGCAGTCCTTTGGTGTGGTGGACATCTCCTTCCCCGTGCTGGGGCCGGACAACACCGCCCTGGCCACCCTGACCTGCCCCTACATCCGCCGTATCGACCGCCACGTCGGCCCTGGGCTGGACGCGGTGCGCGAATACCTGCGCGAGGCGGCACGGGCGCTGTCGTTCGCCCAATAACCCCCAGAACCCGCTGCGCGGAAGTCGCTCCCTACAATCTTTGCCTCACTTACCGAGGCACTCACTTATGACCCAGGGAACCATCCGCATCCGCGGGGCGCGCCAGCACAATTTGAAGAATCTGGACCTGGACATCCGCACCGGCGAGCTCACGGTGGTCACCGGCCCCAGCGGGTCGGGCAAGTCCAGCCTGGTGTTCGATACCCTGTTCGCCGAGGGTCAGCGCCGCTACGTGGAAACCTTCTCGGCTTATGCCCGCCAGTTTTTGGACCGCATGGACAAGCCCGCCGTGGACAAGGTGGAGGGCGTGCCCCCGGCGATTGCCATCGACCAGACCAACCCGGTGCGCTCCAGCCGCTCCACCGTCGGTACCATGACCGAGCTGAACGACCATTTGAAGCTGCTGTACGCCCGCGCCGGGGCGCTGTTTGACCGGGTCACGGCGCAGCCGGTGCGGCACGACACGGCGGAGACGATTTACGCCGAGCTGTGCGAACGCGCTGCGGCAGCCGCTGACCCTCGCTTGGTACTCACCTTCCCGGTCGAGCTGCCCGGCAACACCAGCGCCGAAGAAGTGGCCCAGTGGCTATCCGCCAGCGGCTTCACCCGCGTGCAGGCCGAGCGCGAGGTGGCGGTGGAAGCGCCCGCCACCCCCGCCAAACCCAGCAAGAAGGCCGTCGCCCCCGCCACCCGCAAGGTGCTGGACGTGGTGGCCGACCGCTTCCGCATTGCCGGGGCCGAAAAGTCCCGCGCACTGGAGGCGATCGAGGTCGCCCTCAAGCGCGGCGGTGGCCGGCTGAATGTCTACGTTCTGTCTGTAGACGAAGCGGTGGAGCCGCTGCTGTGGAAGTTCTCCACCGGCCTGCACTGCGCCGAGAGCGATATCCGCTACAGCGACCCCATCCCGTCCGCGTTCTCCTTCAACTCCCCTGTGGGTGCCTGCGAGACCTGCAAAGGCTTTGGCCGCGTCATCGGTGTGGACTACGGCCTGGTCATCCCCAACGACAAGCTGACGCTACGCTCCGGCGCGATCAAACCCATGCAAACCCCGGCGTGGAAAGAGGCGCAAGAGGACCTGATGCGCCACGCCGAAGCTGCGGGCATCCCTCGCGACACCCCTTATTACAAGCTCACCCCCGAGCACCAGCACTGGGTCGTCAACGGATCACCCAACTGGAACGGCAAGTGGAACCAGCACTGGTTTGGCGTGAAGCGCTTCTTCGAGTACCTGGAAACCAAGTCCTACAAGATGCACATCCGGGTGCTGCTGTCCAAATACCGCAGCTACACCACCTGCCCCGCCTGTGAGGGCGCACGCTTGAAGACCGAGAGCCTGCTGTGGCGGCTCGGCAGCGTGGACGATGCCAATACCGTGCTGGAACCCGCCCAACGCCACCTACCCCAAGGCGTGTCGTGGACCCGCGCCCAGCTAGAGGCCTTGCCCGGCCTGTGTCTGCACGACCTGATGCTGCTGCCCATCGACCGTCTGCGCCGCTTTTTTGACCTGCAGGCCGACCGCATGGTGCGCGGCGACCGCAGCGGGGATGCCCAAGCGCTCAAGCTGCTGCTGGACGAAATAACGACCCGCCTCAAATACCTGTGCGACGTGGGCATTGGCTACCTGACGCTAGACCGCCAAAGCCGCACGCTCAGCGGCGGCGAGGTGCAGCGCATCAACCTCACCACGGCGCTGGGTACCTCGCTGGTCAACACGCTGTTTGTGCTGGACGAGCCCAGCATCGGCCTGCACCCGCGCGACATGCACCGCATCATCGAGGCCATGCAGCGTCTGCGCGACGCGGGCAACACCCTGGTGGTGGTCGAGCACGACCCGGCGGTGATGCTGGCGGCCGACCGCATGATCGACATGGGCCCCGGCCCCGGCGCGCGCGGTGGGCAGATCGTGTTTGACGGCACGACGGACGACCTGCGCCGCGCCGACACCTTGACCGGCGCCTACCTCGGTGGCCGCAAGACCATCGGCATGGGCTTCAAAAAACTGGTGACTGACAGCACGCCCCGCCTGGTGCTGGAGGGCGCACGCGAGCACAACCTGCAAAACGTGTCGGTCGAATTCCCCCTGCAGCGCCTGGTGTGCATCACCGGTGTCAGCGGCTCCGGCAAGTCCACGCTGGTCCAGGATGTGCTGGCCCCGGCCCTGCTGCGCCACTTTGGCAAAGCCACCGACACCCCCGGCTTGCACGACCGCCTGCTGGGTGCCGACTTTTTGAGCGACGTGGTGTTTGTCGACCAGTCGCCCATCGGCAAAACCGCCCGCTCCAATCCGGCCAGCTACGTCGGGGCCTGGGATGCCATCCGCGAAATATTTGCCAACGCACCCGCGTCGCGCCAGCGCAGCTACACCGCCAGCAAGTTCAGCTTCAACAGCGGCGATGGCCGTTGCCCCACCTGCGGCGGCTCAGGCTTTGAGCACGTGGAAATGCAGTTTTTGAGCGACGTCTACCTGCGCTGCCCCGACTGCGACGGCAAACGCTACCGCCCCGAAGTGCTGGAGATCACCATCGAGCGCCGCTCGGCCGCCGACGCGCGGCTGGTGCAGCTCAATGTGGCCGATGTGCTGGACTTGACCGTCGCCGAGGCTGCTCTTATTTTTGATGGTGATCGTGATGTGCTACGGGCGCTGCAGCCGATTTTGGATGTGGGTTTGGAATACGTGAAGCTGGGCCAGCCCGTGCCTACGCTGTCCGGCGGTGAAGCCCAGCGCTTGAAGCTGGCAGGCTTTTTGGCCGAGGCCGCCAAGAGCAGTGGCCGCCAGCCGCTGGCCAAAAAAGGCACGCTGTTTTTGTTCGACGAGCCCACCACTGGCCTGCACTTTGACGACATCGCCAAGCTGATGCGGGCCCTGCGCAAGCTGCTGGACGCAGGCCATTCGCTGGTGGTGATCGAGCACAACCTGGACGTGATTCGCGCCAGCGACTGGCTGATCGACATGGGCCCCGAGGGCGGCTATGGCGGCGGCCTGGTCGTGGCCGAGGGCAAGCCCGAGGACGTGCGCCACCACCCCACATCGCACACCGGTGCGGCCCTGCGCGAGTACGAATCCACCTTGGGGCTAGGCCCGCAGGTGGCGCGTGAGAAAAGCGGTTTGCTATTAAATAAGAAGCTGCTAGCGCAGGCGCTACCTGCGCCAACGGCCAAAAACACCATACAAATCGTCAACGCCAAAGAGCACAACCTCAAATCGCTCAGCGTGGAGATTCCGCGTGGCCAGTTCAACGTGGTGACCGGTGTCAGCGGCTCGGGCAAGTCCACGCTGGCCTTTGATATTTTGTTCAACGAGGGCCAGCGCCGCTACCTGGAGTCGCTCAACGCCTACGCCCGCAGCATCGTGCAGCCCGCAGGCCGGCCCGAGGTGGACGCGGTGTACGGCATTCCGCCCACCGTCGCCATCGAGCAGCGTCTGAGCCGCGGCGGGCGCAAGTCCACCGTGGGCACCACCACCGAGGTGTGGCACTTTCTGCGCCTGCTGTACGTCAAGCTGGGTACGCAGCACTGCATCCATGACGGCACGGCGGTGGCACCGCAAACGCCGGACAGCATCGCTGCGCAACTGCTGAAAACCTTCCGCGGCCAGCACATCGGCCTGATGGCCCCGCTGGTGCTGAACCGCAAGGGCGTGTACACCGAGCTGGCCGACTGGGCGCGGCCTCGCAACTACACCCACCTGCGGGTGGACGGCGACTTTTTGCCCACCACCAATTTCCCGCGCATCGACCGCTTCAAGGAGCACACGGTTGAGCTGCCGGTGCTGAGCCTGGACGTGCATCCCGGCAGCGAACTCCGCCTGCGCGAGGGCTTGATGACCGCGCTGGAGCACGGCAAGGGAGTGGTGCATGTGCTGGTGGGCATCGACGGGCTCAAGGCCGCCATGGATGCGGGCGAACCTACCGCCCACATCGGCAAGGTGATGGTGTTTTCCACCAAGCGCGCCTGCCCGGTGTGCAGCACCAGCTACGCTGAGCTGGACCCGCGCCTGTTCAGCTACAACAGCAAGCACGGCTGGTGCCCGGACTGCGTGGGCACGGGCGTGAAGCTCACCCGCGACCAGCGGGCCGTGTTCGACGATTCGGTGCGCGCGGACGACACCGGAGGTCGCGAGCAAACCTTTGCCGAACCCGAGGTGGAGGACCTGCACGATGTCGCCTGCCCCAGCTGCCAGGGCACCCGCCTTAACGCCACGGCCCGGGCCGTGCGCTTTGCCAATGTCGGCATCACGGACTTGGCGCGCCTCAGCGTCAGCGACATCCGCAAGTGGGTGCAGGCCCTGCAAGTGGCGGGTGAAATGAGCCAGCGCGAAACCGACATCGCCCGCGATCTGGTGCCTGAAATCCAGAGCCGCTTGGAGTTCTTGGAAGAAGTCGGCCTGGGCTATCTGACGCTGGACCGGGGCGCGCCCACCCTGAGCGGCGGCGAGGCCCAGCGCATCCGCCTGGCCGCGCAACTCGGCAGCAATCTGCAAGGCGTTTGCTACATCCTGGACGAGCCGACCATCGGGCTGCATGCCCGCGACAACCACATCCTGCTCAACGCCCTGCACACCCTCAGCAGCAAGGGCAATACCCTGGTGGTGGTGGAGCACGACGAAGACACCATCCGCCGCGCCGACCACATCATCGACATAGGGCCCAGCGCAGGTAAGCGCGGTGGGCGGCTGGTGGCGCAGGGCAGCGTGGCCGATATTTCGGACGCAGCGGAATCCGTGACCGGCCGCTACTTGCTGCACGCCATGCGCCACCCGCTGCAAGCGCGGCGCAGCGTGGACGCGTTTGACTCTGCGGCCGTGGCGCTGCCTGTGGCCGATCTGCCCTACGTGGCCGCCACGGCCAAAACCAAAGCGGCCGCCAAAAAGAAGGCCGCTGCCGAGCCCGAAGCCGTCGCGGTGGTCGAGCCCCTGCAATGGCTGGTCGTCACCGGCGCCACCATGCACAACCTGCAAAACGTCACCGCCCACGTGCCCTTGAAGCGCCTGGTGGCCGTCACCGGGGTCAGCGGCTCCGGCAAGTCCACACTGGCGCGCGATGTGCTGCTGGCCAATGTGCAGGCGGCGGTGGTCCAGCGCAGTACCAAGGCCGGGCGCGAGAGC
The DNA here is from genome assembly GCA_947451445.1 of Comamonadaceae bacterium. GTDB lineage: Bacteria > Pseudomonadota > Gammaproteobacteria > Burkholderiales > Burkholderiaceae_C > Rhodoferax_B. The sequence goes on along the minus strand of CANFZJ010000022.1, from coordinate 2,866 downwards.
TGGGCCGCAGGCCAACACGCGCCCTGGCTGGGCTGTGCCGACGTGGCAGGCTTCGCCGCCATCGACCGCGTGCTGGAAGTGGACCAAACCCCCATCGGCAAAACTCCGCGCAGCTGCCCCGCCACCTACATTGGCTTCTGGGACACCATCCGCAAGCTGTTTGCCGAGACGCTGGAAGCCCGGGCACGCGGTTACGGCCCGGCGCGCTTCTCGTTCAACACCGGCGACGGCCGCTGCCCGAGCTGCGAAGGCCAGGGCCTGCGCACCATCGCCATGAGCTTCATGCCCGACGTGAAGGTGAAGTGCGAAACCTGCCATGGCGCGCGCTTCAACCCCGAGACGCTGACCGTCACCTGGCGCGGCAAAAGTATTGGCGACGTGCTGCAAATGGAGGTGGACGAAGCGGTAGATTTCTTCGCTGTGATGCCGGTCATCGCCTATCCGCTGCAGCTGCTGAAAGACGTGGGCCTGGGCTACCTGACCATCGGCCAGCCGTCGCCCACCCTGTCCGGCGGCGAGGCCCAGCGTATCAAGCTGGTCACCGAACTGGCCAAGGTGCGCGACGACATCACCAAACGCGGCCAAAAAGCCCCGCACACCCTCTACGTGCTGGACGAACCCACCGTGGGCCTGCACATGGCCGACGTGGAAAAGCTCATCCGCGTGCTGCACCGCCTGGTCGATGGCGGCCACAGCGTGGTGGTGATCGAGCATGACCTGGACGTGATCGCTGAGGCGGATTGGGTGATCGACCTGGGGCCGGACGGCGGGAATGCGGGCGGGCGGATTGTGGCGGCGGCCCCGCCGGAAGGCTTGGTGGCGCTGGGGACTGCGACGGGGGTGGCGTTGAAGCCCGTGTTGGCGCGCTAGCAGAATGCTATCTTAAAGATAGCTGCTAGCGCAGATAGAAACTGCGGTAAAGGCGTATTTCTCTGAAATTGAACAAACTTAACAAACTTAACGAAATTATCCAATTAAACTAAAATAGACGCAGCAAAGATACCGCCCTCCAAGCCACACAAGCCCAGGCCACCCGTATGAACACCTACGCCCTCCACGCACCATTTTCGCCAGCCAAAGCTCCGGCGCAGGGGGTTGCCGCCGACAGCCCTTACGCTACCGCCGCACAAACTGCGGTTTTGCTGCAATCTGGTGCCCAGTACCGTCGCGACCGTATGGATGCTGCCGACATGATTACCACCGATGAAGCCGCCGAATTGGCTGGAACGAGCCGCGTCACCATCAATGCGTGGATCAAAAGCGGGCGCTGCATAGGTTTGGCCCATTTGCGCCGAGGTTTCAAGCTGCCGCGTTGGCAGTTTGAGCCGACTATCTGGCCCGTGTTGCAGCCTTTGGCCAAGCAACTTGGCACGACGGACGGCTGGCAGCTGCTGGCATTTTTGGAGTCCCCGGCGACGGCGTTAGATGGGCAAACGCCTCGTGCAGCACTGGAGCAGGGAGTTGCGTTGACCCGCATATTGGGATTGGCAACGGCTGAGGCTTACTGACCTCAACCATGCATTTCAAAGACCTTTCACCACCGATCATCGAGATTCCGGCCCAGCAGACTTGGCACCGCGTACAGCGCAAGAGTGGCAGAGGCGACAGCGTTCGCACCAAGGGTTACGTGCTGGCCCCGCCGGGTAGCCTTGCAGGGCGTTTTGACTTGCTTGACGAGCCAACAGCGTATTTGGCCGATAGCCCGGAAACGGCTCTGTACGAGTCATTATTCCGCCGCGAAGTGCGTAGCTGCCACTGGGACAGGCTGGAGCAACGCGTGCTAGTCAGTTTTGCAACGCAGACATATCTGCGATTAGCCGATTTGCGGGGGCTGGAGGAGCGGTATCCGGTGCTGCAGTCCATGCGCTATGAGACTAGCCAGGCCTTTGCGAAGGACTGCAGGCAGCAGGATTTGCACGGCATTCTTTACGCGTCGGCACAGCATCCGTACCACGGTTGCGTTTGTCTTTTTAACGCAGGTATTGCTCGGACCAAGAAGTTGGCGGCGGTTGCGTTGGTGCAGGCTGGTGCTGATGTTCTGCACAAGGCCGTCGTGGCAGCGGCGCGTGGGTCGCAAGTGCCGATCATTCGGGAATGCGCCTTTTAAACATCTCGACTTTTCGGCCAGCCCCATGACCCCCTCCGTCATCCTCCTCGTCCTCTGCGCCGCGCTCTGCCATGCGAGCTGGAACGCGCTGCTGAAAAACAGTGCCAGTACCGACCGCAAGGCGGTGCTGACGCTGATGATGGTCGGTGCCGGCCTGGGCGGGCTGCCGCTGGCGCTGCTGCGCCCGTTTCCGTTGCCTGCCAGCTGGGTCTATGTGGCGCTGGGCGTGGCCCTGCATGTGGGCTACAACGTGTTTCTGGTGCGGGCCTACAAGGTGGGCGACTTCGGCCAGTCCTACCCGATTGCACGCGGCTCGTCACCCATGCTGGTGTCCATCGGTGCGGCGCTGTTTGTGGGCGAGAACATGGGGCTGTGGGTCTGGCTGGGTGTGGCGCTGATCTCGATAGGCATCTTCAGCCTGGCGGACTTGCGCCGCGGCATGCCCTTGGCCGGGCCGCTGACGGCGGTGACCACCGGAGCTTTTATTGCCGCCTACACCGTGGTCGATGGCCTGGGCGCGCGGGCCGCTGGCGATGCGCTGGCCTATGCGGGCTGGTTGTTTGTGCTGGACAGCTTGGCGATGCTGCTGCTGTACTGGTACCAGCACCGCGCCTGGCCGCGCAACCTAGGTGCGCGTGCCGTCTGGACCGGGCTGGGCGGCGGGGCGATGTCGTTGGCGTCCTACGGCATCGTGATCTGGGCGGTGGCGCGTGCGCCCATGGGTACGGTGTCGGCGCTGCGCGAAACCTCGGTACTGTT
>CANFZJ010000021.1 GCA_947451445.1 Comamonadaceae bacterium | reverse complement strand
TGCGGCCATCGAAGCCTACCGCCGTGCCCACCAGGTCGAACCCAGTGCCGAAACTCTGCTGCGCCTGTTCCGGGTGATGTTCCGCCAGGATGGCGGTAAATCCTCGCTGCAACTGGCTGAGCAATGGGCGAAAACCCATCCGCAGGACATTGGCGTACGCAAAGCCTTGGGTGATGGCTATGCCAGCACTGGCAACTTAGCTGCGGCCCGTAGCCACTACGAGAGTTTGTTGAAAGCCGCGCCAGACGATGCCGAGGTGCTTAACAACCTGGCCAATGTGCTTTTGCGCCTGAAAGATCCTGGCGCTATTGCCGTGGCCGAGAAAGCACTGACCAAAGATGCGGCGAATGCCAACGCTATCGACACCCTGGGGTGGGCTCTGTTCCAGGCCGGGCAGTCTGCACAGATTGACCGCGCATTGCAATTGCTGCGCGACGCCCGGTTACGTGAGCCCGGTAATCCTGTTGTTCGATACCATTTGGCTGCTGTGCTGGCACAGTTGGGCCGCAAGACCGAAGCCCGGGATGAGGTGGAGGCTGCACTGAAAGCTGGACGCGGCTTTGAAGAGCAGGCTGCTGCCGAAGGCTTGCTGAAAACTCTGCGTTAAGAGATGTAACAAAATCGGAGGCAAGTGGTGTCGGTTTTGTTTACAAAATGGATGGATGCCCTGATTTTTTTAAATCTAAGTGGTTGATTTCTAATAATATTTAATTGGTGGCATGCAAATGGCTTTGTATTACACAGTTGTAAGAAAAAATGTTTATGCATTTGGTTAACAGGATCACATATATGAAAACTACCCTTTTGAACCGTGCTGTCAAAGCGATTGCAGCATGCGCCTTGTTGACATGGGGATCGGCCAGCATGGCCGCAGCGACTACTTGGAACCTGGAAGCCAATTGCGGTGGTAACACTATGGCTTCCGTGTCTTGTGGCACTGTGAGTGGCAATGCCCTGACGGCCCAGGCTTACTCGACCACTACGGCTTCGGGGACCACTTTTGCGGCTGCAACCATCCAAAACTATGGTGTGGGTTTCGGCATGGGCGTGGAAAACGCATCGGGTACGGACATCAACAACCCTAACCACTCGATGGACAACTACAACGGCACAGATTTGATCGTGCTGAATTTCACTACCGCTGTGAATCTGTCCACCATCACCCTGGGCTGGTCGTCCAGCGACAGCGATATCACCGTGCTGGCCTACACCGGCACTGGGACCCCTACCATTGCGGGCAAGACCCTTGCAGGTACTACCGCGACTTCGCTGGTGGGTTCTGGCTGGACTTCCGTTAAAAACTATGGTTCTACCACTACCACGGCATTGGCTGAATCAAGCGCTGACAAGGTCATCACGACCACTGACACCACGACCTATTCCAGCTGGTGGATCATCAGCGCCTACAACGCAGGTTACGGCAGCGGAAGTACGGCGTTTGACACTATTAACGATTACGTGAAGATCATGTCTGTTGCTGGTAGCACCAGGTCCACGGCGGGTGTCCCTGAACCTGGTTCCCTCGCCCTGATGGGGCTGGGCCTGTTGGGTCTTATCGGCAGCCGCCGCAAGACCAAGGGCTTGGCTGCTTAATCCTTCTGCTTTTTGGCCGCCGCTGGCGGCCACTCCTGAAAAGGCACCGAGTTTCGGTGCCTTTTTTGCTTTTGGGGCTTCCCATTGGGCTGGGCATTGTTTGGTATCGGTTTTCATCAAACTTGATGATGCGGTTTAGGGCTGTATCGACCACTATGGAGCCTATGAATAGCGCAATCTAAGCCATGCAGATCGCCGAGCGTTTTGGTGCCAAGGTGTCATTAGCCCTGCCAGGTATGGGCTTGTTTTTGCTGGTGGTAAATGACCCTGATAACCCTGGCGGCCTGGATCTGTTGGTACGTGGCGCTGGCGGGCGTGTGGCTACACGGTTGGATGCCAGCCGGGCATTGGTCGTAATGGGTTTGACTTCTTACATGGGGCTACGGGGGTGCCGGGCGGTGCGTTTCATCGGTCCGGTCAACGTAGACCAACAACGTTTTTCGGCGGTGCTGGCGGCATACCAAGCAACGCCACCTTTAGTTTCGCAACCGCTGTCGCCCGCCGGGTGGCAGCCAACCTGAAGGAGATGGCCATGGCTGTGAGTGTTGGACAAGAATTACTCGACGTACCCCTGCCCGATATGGTGCTTAAGCTGGCGCTGGGTATTGCCGAGGCGCAAAAGGCGTTGGACGAAAACTCGGTGGAAACCGCGAAAGTGCTGGCCGACACCAAGCTGCCTTTGGTCATGGGTGTTACCCAGACCATTGCGGCCGATGGCGGCGTCAGCTATGTGAACGCACCACCGGTCGATGTGTCATTGATCCAGATCGGTCTGATCCCCACCTTTTACCAGTTTGCCGAGGCCACTATTGAGGTCACGATGGACATCAAAACCACGCTATCGACCGAAACCAGCATCAAAGTGGGCGTCAAAGCCCAGGCGGGGTTTGCTTGTTGGAGCGCGTCGGTGGCGATTGACATATCGCACAACCGCAAGTTCGGCAAAGAGGTGCATGGCACCAGCCGTCTGCTGACCCGCATGGTCCCTGTGCCACCGCCCCCACGCCTGGCTCCGCTGCTGAACGTGGTGGACAACCGTCCTGTCAAAGCGCCAGCCTGACATGGCCACGTTTATTGCCGGCAAGGCCTTTCGTGCGCCCATCGTTGCGCCCGAGGTAGCGGTGCAAGAAACCGCCGCCACCTCGTTCGCCGACCTGGTCCGCATGATGGCCGAGGGCATCGCCGACGCCCAGATGGCGCTGGACCGCAGTGCCGCCACGATGGTGACCGAGCTGGCCGAAACCCGGGTAGACATCATCCCCAGCATCACCGAGACCGTAGCTGCGGATGGCTCGATCACTTTCCAGCAGGGCAAGCCGCAAAGCGTGTCGTTGCTGGAGCTAGGCGTCAAGCCCACCTTCTACCAGTTCTCGCAGGCCACGGTGGAGGTCAGCATGGACCTGAAGCTGGTCGAGCAAATCAACGAAGATGGCACGCGCAAGACTGGGAGCCTGGGCCTGTTTGCCGATACATCCAACATCCGCTTCGAGCGCAAGCTCAACCGCGACGTATCGGTCCACTCCAAAATTACCGCCACCCTGGTGCCTGTGCCCGCACCGCTGCGGCTAGAGGTGCCGCGCCGCAGCGTGACGGGTTAAACCGGAGAACACACATGGCTTCCGCAAGCGATTCCCCCCGTGCCCCGCTGGGTGCTTTGCTCGGCACGGCGGGCGCATCACTCACCAGTGCCCAGTCCGACCTGGGCCTCGGTGCGGGCTTGAGCAGCAGCATGGTGATGTCCGAGGCCACGCTGGACATCAAAGCCGCCGTGTCCCGCAGCAGCACCGGTGAGCTGGAGATCGAACCCCTGTCGTCCGCCCACTTGGCTGGGGCGCTGAACGCCTCGGCGGTGTCTAGCATCCGGGTCAACTTTGTGGCTACCGCTGCTACGCCTAGCGTACCCAGCAGCACCGGCGGTGGTGCCACGCCGACCAAAAACAAAGACGAAATCATCAAAGGCTTCCGCAACCGCGCCGACCTGCTGGCACTGGAGCGGGTGATGGGCCCGCTGGACGTGCGCGCCAACTACCTGGTCGGCAGTGGCCGCTGGCTGGTGAACGCGGTGGATGCCACCGGCCGCCAGGTGCGCGAACAACTGGTGGCAGACTGAGGAGTACGCCATGGTGACCCGACCATTAACCATTGCACAGCTGCAGGAGGCGCTGAAGGCCTGCCAAGCTAAATCGGCCCAAACCGAGGCCACTGCCAGCCAAAAACTGGCCGAAGCGGCGGATTTGGTGTCTCGCCTGAAACTGGCCGCCACCTCGGCTGCCGACCGCGAAATCAAAGCCAGCCGCGAGGCCGATACCCTGCGCCAGCAAAACGAGGCACTGCAGACCCAACTGGCCAGCCGGGTGGAGCCCAAAGACGACGACCAGCCCGCGCAGATCAAGAAGCTGACCGCCCAGGTCGCTGGCCTGCTGGCCGAAAACCAGCGTCTGGCCGATGCGCTAGAGGCCGCACAAAAAGACAACGGCACCCTGTTTGACCGGCTGGACAAGAGTGCCGAGCGCGAAAAGCAGGCCGTTGCCGACGCCGTGCAAACCGCAGTGCTAGAGCAGGACACGAAAACCCAGGTGGTGGTTGAAAAACTGCGTCTGGGCACCGAGCGTATTGCCACCCTGACCAAGCAAATCGAGGCCAGCGGCAAACTGGAGGTGCTTGCCCCTGACCAGGTGGGCCATCTGATGGGCGGGTTTTTAAAGCAAATGGAAACCGGCATGCCCACTCTGCGGCTGGCCGAGGGGGAGCTCAAACTCAAACTGGGCCTGGCCCGCAGCAACCAGCAAGACGGCTTTGTGATCTTGCCGCCCAATGCCAGTGCCGAGTTGCGTAGCAGCCTGCATGAAATTTCACTGCGCTTTGACCGGGCTGGTATCTCGAACCTGGCAACCGATTCGAATAAAAACACTTAGTATTTTAGGTGCCTAGCGCATGTGAATATTGCGTAGTGCGCTATAGTTTTTATAGCTTTTAAGTAACTTATTTAGAAGCTATTTTGCGGTGTGAAATGTGGCTTCTTGGGTAGGTTCAGTATGGGCAAAAGACTGGAAATAGGGGTTTTTTACGGCCCACCTACCGGGCGATAGGCGGCGGCCCGTGCTGCCGTGGCGCTGTAATAGCCCACACGCCGCCCAGGTCAAGGCCAGCGTGCCTACCCACAGGGTGAGGTAGCGTAGTTCTGCCGGGACTATCTCCCCACCTAGCAAAGCGATGCCCATACCCAGGCTCTGGACAAACATGCGGTGCAGCACAAACGAGTTGAGTGCATGTTTACCGATATGGGCCAACGGAGCCACCAGCTTGTGCAGCGCTGGTGTGGCCAAAAGCAGCGCACAGAGATACACCCAGGCAAATTTACCCACAGCGCCCGCCGACGTCACCAGCAGAGAGCCGTGCTCTAGTGGTGGTACCAGGCTGGTCAGGTACACGGCGATCTGCAACAGCAACAGCACACCCATGGCGCAGACCCACACTGGTTTGTGGTTCAACCGCGCCATACCCAGCCAGATCCCCAGGCAGCCGTTCAACACATACGGCAGCACCGGAAACCCGCCAAAGCCCTCTAGCAACCAAAAACGCACCGCCCAGTTGCTGGCGTATGCCGATGAGCCCAGGCCCAACGCCAGCATCGACACCAGGATGCGCAGGGTTACCAGCAGGGCCAGTGCCCGCCAGTGGCCTGCATGCACCCAGCGAAACAGCGCGGGTGCCATTAGCGGCAACAAAGCGGTCGGCAACAGCACGGCAGAAATGCTCCACTCGGTGTCCAGTGTCACAAATCCTAGCCACCAGCCTAGGGTAAATGCAGGCGAGGTGTCGCCTGCGATGGCCAGTTTGAGCAGCGAAAAAATGGTGTTAGACAGCAGCATCACGAAAAGTATGTTGCCACTGCGGCCGAACAGGGCGCGGTTTCTGGCCGCAAGGGGCTGGCGGCCTGCGTAGAGAAAACCCAAGCCGTACCCCGACAACACGGCAAACGTTACCGTGGCCCAGCCGCGCGGCAACCACAGAACAGACATCAACCAGTGGCTGGGCGGCAGTTTCAACAGGCTGGTGGCGTGCGTGCTGCTCATCAGCACGAACAGCAAACCCCGGGCGATGTCGATCGTCCGAGCCCTATCAGATGAATGGAGTGCTGTCGCCATGGGTATGTATGAAGAGTGCTGTTTTGTCACGGCACATGCAATGCAAACAGTATTCCGTAGTGACGCGCCATGGCTAGTCACGTTTTCCCCAGGTGGTAATTGCATGGCTCAAAATGGCACAAAGCACTTCAACCTACTCCTATGTCCGCCACACCCATCCAAATTACCGCCGCCGTGCTGTTCGCCCTGGCGCTGCTGCACACCTTTGCCGCCAAGTCGTTTGAAATACTGGCCCACCGCCACCCGCGTCACGCCGGGCTGTTCCACATTCTGGGCGAGGTGGAGGTGGTGTTTGGCCTGTGGGCCATGGTGCTGGTACTGGCTATGGCGCTGCTGGGCGGCGGAACCCAGGCGCTGGAATACGCCGAGTCGCGCCAGTACACCGAGCCGCTGTTTGTCTTTGTGGTGATGGTGGTGGCTGCATCGCGCCCGGTGCTGGCACTGGTGCAGCAAGCCTTGACCGGGGTAGCCCGCGTGCTGCCGTTGCCCACTCCGGTGGCGCTGGTATGGCTGGGGCTGGCGCTGGTGCCGCTGCTGGGTTCGCTGATCACCGAACCAGCCGCCATGACGCTGGCCGCGCTGATTTTGGCCCCGCTGGTGTTCCGCCAGGGACTGCCTGAATGGCTGAAATATGTTGCCCTGGGCGTGCTGTTCGTCAACGTGTCCATCGGCGGCACGCTCACCTCCTACGCTGCACCGCCCGTGCTGATGGTGGCCGGTGCCTGGGGCTGGGACAGCGCCTTCATGGCGACCACCTTTGGCTGGCGCGCCTGCGTGGCGGTGCTGGTCAACGCCACGGTGCTGGTGTTTTTACTGCGCAAACACCTGCAGATGCCCGCTGCCACGCCGCAAGACAGCGCAGCCCCTGTGCCGCTGCTGGTCAGCCTGGTGCATCTGGCGTTTCTGGCCGGTGTGGTGCTGCTGGCCCACCATCCGGTAGCCTTCATCGGCTTGTTTTTGTTCTTTTTTGGCTACACCCAGGCCTATGAGCGGCACCAGAGCCCGCTGCTGCTGAAGGAGGGGCTGTTGGTTGGCTTCTTTCTGGCTGGGCTGGTGGTGTTGGGCGGTATGCAACAGTGGTGGCTGCAGCCCATCGTCTCCAGCCTGGCACCCACCGCGCTGTTCTTCGGTGCGCTGGGTCTGACGGCCCTGACCGACAACGCCGCGCTAACCTACCTGGGATCGTTGATCGTGGGCATCTCCACCCAGTCGCAGTACATGCTGGTGGCCGGAGCGGTGGCGGGCGGCGGGCTAACGGTGATTGCGAATGCCCCCAACCCGGCGGGCGCAGCCCTGCTGCGGCGTGGTTTCAATGACGAGTCGATTGGCGCACTGGGCCTGCTGGCCGGGGCATTGGCCCCTACGGTGGTCGCTGGTTTGCTATTTATTTTATAGCTTATTGCGTATATTCTGTATGCGCTATAGGCTGTTTTTGTATGGATGTAATAGGGCTGTTCAGCGCCCATTCTGGAGCGGGTTTCCAGGTGCTGCACCAGCCTGGGATCTGGCTTGCGGGCATGGGCCGGGCAATGGCGTAGCCCTGGGCCAGGGTGCAGCCCAGCGCCAGCAGCCGGGTGCCGTGGGCCAGCGTTTCTACCCCCTCGGCAATGACCTCCCGCTGGAAAGCCGTGGCCAGACCGATCACGCCCACCACGATGGACAGGTCGCTGTAGTCGGTCAGCATGTCGCGGACAAAGCTTTGGTCAATCTTCAAGGTCTCGAACGGTAAGTGCCGCAGGTAGGTCAGCGAGGAATACCCGGTGCCAAAGTCGTCAATAGCGAAGCGCACACCTAGCCGATGGCACTCTTGCATGATGGTGGCGGTGGAGTTGATGTCCTCCAGCGCGCTGGTCTCCAGTACTTCCAGCTCCAGGCAGTGGGCCTCCACCCCTGGGTAGTGCGATAGCAACTCCGCCAGGTGCAGGGCGAACCCCGCATGCTGGAGCTGCCGGGCGGCGATGTTGACGCTCACCGTCAGTATCAGGCCCTGCTGTTTCCAGGTGTCCATTTGCTGGAGCGCGGTGTCTATCACCCACGAGCCCAGTACTTCGCTCAACGGGTGCCTTTCGATCGCAGGTAAAAATGCGCCAGGCGCCAGCAGGCCCCTTTCGGGGTGTTGCCAGCGGATCAGCGCTTCTGCACCCACGATGGCCCCGGTGCGCATATTGACTTTGGGCTGGTAATGCAGCACGAACTCTTGCCGGGTCAGGCCCAGCGCAATGGCTTCTTGTTGCAGGCTGCGGCTTTTGACCTCGGCGTCCTGGGCCGAGTCGAACAGGTGAAAGCGGTTTCTGCCGTTTTGTTTGGCTTCGTACATGGCCTGGTCGGCATGGCGCATCAGTTGGTCTGCTTCGGCATTGTCTTGCGGGTACATGGTGACCCCGATGCTGGCGGTGACCTGCAGATTGCGGCCCTGGATGGACACTGGCTCCGCGCAGGTCTTCAGCAGGCGCAGCACCAGCGGGATGCAGTCTTGCATGCTTTCCATCCCGGTGAGCACGGCCACGAACTCGTCGCCGCCCATGCGGGCCAGCGTGTCCACTTCCCGCAGCGCGGCCTGCATGCGCCGGGAGACGGCTACCAGCAGCGCATCGCCTGCTTCGTGGCCGAACTGGTCGTTGATGGATTTGAAGCCATCCAGGTCGAGGTACAGCACGGCCAGATGCTGGTTGCGCCGCTGGCACTGGGTCATGGCTTGGTGCAGCCGGTCGGACAGCAGCAGCCGGTTGGGCAAGTCGGTCAAGGCATCAAAATGCGCGCCATGCTCCAGCTCATCCTGTTGCTGCTTTAAAACGGTGATGTCTGAAAACAGCGCGACGTAGTTGCGTACCTGGCCCGCGCTTTCGCTGACGGTGCTGACGGTGAGCCATGCGGAATATGTTCCGCCGTTTTTGCGGCAGCTCCCCAGTTCGCCTTTCCACTCCCGGTGCTGGCGCAGCGCAGCGCGGATGGTGCGGAACACTTCGGGCCCCTGTAGGCTGGAGCGCAGCATCCGTACATCTTTGCCCACCACTTCCTCCCGGCTGTAGCCGGTAATGCGGGTGAATGCGCCGTTGACTTCAACGATGCTGCCGCGCGGGTTGGTGATCAAAATACCTTCGCTGGTATTGGTGAACACGCTGGCCGTGAGGCGCAGTTGCTGGGTGGCGTTTTTTTGCTCAGTGGTGTTGCGCACGATTTTGGCGGCGCCGACCAGGTGTCCAAAGCTGTCGCGGATCGGGGAGATGGCGACCGAGACATGGATTTCACCCCCGTTTTTGCAGACCCGGATGGTTTCAAAATGCTCCACGTGCATGCCGTTTTTGATATTGGCCAAAATGACCAACTCTTCTGCCACCCGGTCGGGCGGGTGCAGGCGCAGCATCGACTGCCCCAGTATTTCTGCCGAAGAGTAACCAAACATGCGTTCTGCACCCGGGTTCCAGCTGGTCACGGTGCCGTCCAGCGCGGTGCCCAGGATGGCATCTTCGGTGGACTGGACGATGGCATCTGATTTTTGCGCGGCCGTCAGGGCCCGCACCAGCGCTGCGGCCATGGCCAGGGCGAGTAGCGACAGCAGCGCAGCCACCCCGGCCAGAATGGCCGTTTCCTGCCGCCAGGGCCGCAGCAGGTCGTCCTGGCTGGCACTCGCATACACCACCAGCGGAAAATCTTTCAGTGTGGAGAAAGCTGCCAGGCGCGGTCGCTGGTCAAACAGGCCGACCTGGGAGGTGTAGGTTCTTTGGGACTGCGTGCGCATGTAGTGGCTCCAGGCCTCGCCTTTTGCAATCGACTTGCCGATGGTCTGGCTGTCGAACGGGCTGCGGAACAGCACGATGCCATCGTTGCGGACGATCCCCAGGGTGCCATTGAGTTGGATCCGCTCGGCATCAAATGTGGCCGCGATGCGGTCCAACTCAATGGAAATCAGTAGTACCGCCACATCGGCTCCGGCATGTTCTACCGGCGCCGAAATGGGCAGAACCCATTTTTTGCTGATCCTGCCGAGCAGGGGGTAGCCTATATACAGACCCCGGGTCTGTGGATCAAGCTGGGCGCGGAAATAGTCCCGGTCCGAGACAATGGTGTTGTGCGCTTCCCCAAAATCCGGGATGTAGCGCAGCTCGCCACGGCGTGTCACCATGCGCACGTCCAGCATTCCACCCGAGGCGGTGCGCAGTTGCTCCACCAGCGCAATGAACTCGGGGGCGGTCCCTGGGTCCTGGTCCGGGTGCTCGGCCATCCAGTGCTTGCCGACGATCAGCAAGGCCTCGGCCTGCTTGAACAGGCTATGGGTTTGCGCATGCATGGCCGCCGTCAACTGCTCCAGCACCAGGGTGTTGGAATGGAGGATGTTGGCCCGGTCCCAGCAGGACCAAAACCCCACGAAGCCCCAGATGCCCACCAGCAGCACCGCCATCAGCTTGAGCACCATGCGGTGCTGGTTGCGATGCAAACGCCGTATCGGGTTTTTCCACCAGGTCGTCATCCGGGCCATGCTCCTTCGCGCGATTTTTGTCGATGCGGGGGGCTGCGTGAACCCCGGGGTTGGAACCTACTCTACCGTAGAGTGTGTGTAAAAGTAACTATCCCGGCCATTCCAACGCGATTTAAATGGAAATCCGCCGATTTGCGTTGCAGGCCCTGCCGCCGTCCCCGGTAACCCCACGCGGCATGGTGTAACCCCCCATTCCTACAATCGCCCTCATGCAAAAAATGAACAAATGGGTGTGGGGACTGGCTGCCGTAGTGGTGGTGGGTGGCGGTGTAGCGTGGTGGTTCCAGAATCGGGCTGCGGATGCACCGGTGTACCGCACCGGCAGCCTGGAGCGCGGCCCGCTGCTGGCCACGGTGGCGGCCAGCGGCGCGGTGAACCCGGTGACCCAGGTGTCGGTGGGCACCCAGGTGTCGGGGCAGATCAAGCAGCTGTTTGCCGACTTCAACGACGAGGTCAAGGCCGGGCAGCTGCTGGCCATGCTGGACCCGGAAACCTTTGAATACCGCGTGCGCTCGGCCCAGGCCGATGTGGACGCCGCCCGCGCTGCCGTGCTGACGGCCCAGGCCAACGCGCTGGCCAGCCGGGCGGGCGTGTCCAAAGCGCAGGTCGATGTGGCCGAAGCCCAGCGCGACTTTGACCGCAAGCGTGGTTTAGCCGACCAACAGTTCATCGCCCAAAGCGAGGTGGACAAAGCCCGCGCCCTGGTCAACACCAGCCAGGAGTCGCTCAAGCTGGCCGAAGCCCAGCTGGGCGTGACCCAGGCGCAAATCACCACCGTGCAGGCCAACGTGGCGCAGCGCGAAGCGGTGTTGGGCCAGGCGCGCATCGACCTGGGCCGCACCCGCATCACCTCGCCGGTGAACGGCATCGTCATCAAGCGCACCATCGAGCGCGGCCAGACCGTGGCCGCCAGCCTGCAAGCGCCCGAGCTGTTTGTGATTGCGCAAAACCTGCGCGACATGCAGGTGGAGGCCAGCGTGGACGAGAGCGATGTGGGCCGCATCCAGGTGGGCCAAAAAGCCCGTTTCAACGTAGACGCCTTCCCCGGCCAAAGCTTTGAGGGCGAGGTGCGCCAGGTGCGCAAGGCTGCGCTGAACGTGGCCAACGTGGTCACCTACGTGGCGGTGGTGCAGTTTGCCAACCACGACGGGCGGTTGCTGCCCGGCATGACGGCCAACGTGCGCATCACCACCGAAGAGCGCCAGGACGTGCTCAAAGTGCCCAACGCGGCTCTGCGCATGCGCATGGCAGATGCTACAAATAACGTAGCTGCTCCCGCAGGTGGAATGGGCGCCAAGGCCATAATTCCTTCAAAAAATGCCCGGCGCGGCAAACTCTACCTGCTGGACGCCGCAGGCCAGCCCGTGGCCACCAGCGTCTGGCTGGGCATCACCGACGGCAGCAGCACCGAGCTGCTGGAGCCGCCCGCTGTTTTGCACGACGGCACGGCCGTCATCACCGGCAACCCGGCCACTGGCGCGGTGAAGGCCGCGCCCAAGGTGCCGTTTTGACCACTCTGCTGCAGGCCCGTGGCCTGGTTAAAACCTATGCGATGGGGGGTGACGCCGTGCAAGCCCTGCGCGGCGTCTCGCTGGACATTGCCGAGGGCGAGTTCGTCGCCATCATGGGTAGCTCGGGGTCGGGGAAATCTACGCTGATGAACATTCTGGGCTGCCTGGACACGCCCAGCAGCGGCAGCTACCAGCTGGCGGGCGAGGCGGTACAGAGCATGGGCGCGGACGCGCTGGCCGCCATCCGCAACCGGTACATTGGCTTTGTGTTCCAGCAGTTCAATCTGCTGCCCCGCGCCAGCGCGCTGGACAACGTGGCTCTGCCCTTGGTCTACGCCGGGGTGCCTGCCGCCCAGCGGCGTGCGCGGGCGGCCGAGGCGCTGCAGCGCGTGGGCCTGGGGGAGCGCATGCAGCACACGCCCGCCGAGCTGTCCGGCGGGCAGCAACAGCGGGTGGCGATAGCCCGGGCGCTCGTCAACCAGCCGCAGCTGATCTTGGCCGACGAGCCCACCGGCGCGCTGGACAGCCAAACCTCCACCGAGGTGATGCAGCTGCTGGCCGACCTGAACACCCAGGGCATCACCGTGCTGCTGGTCACGCACGAGGCCGATGTGGCGGCCTGGGCGCGGCGCAAGATTGTGTTTAAGGATGGGCAGATCGTGCAGGATTCGGGGGCAGCCCTCACCCCGGCCCTCTCCCGGGGGGAGAGGGAGGAAGGCAAGGGCACGCGGATGAACGGGCTGGCGGCCTTGCGCAGTGCCTGGGGCGCGCTGGCATCGAACGCCCTGCGCAGCGCCCTCACCATGCTGGGCATCGTCATCGGCGTGGCGGCGGTCATCACCATGGTGGCGGTGGGGCGCGGCGCGACCGACCGGGTGCAGGCCCAGATGCAGGGCCTGGGCTCCAACATCATGCTGGTGCTGCCCGGCGGGGCCACCGCCGCCGGGGTGCGCCAGGGCGCGCAAACCCGCAGCCGCCTGACCGAAGAAGACGCCACCGCCATCCAGCTGGAAGTGCCCGAGGTGCAAATCGCCGCCCCCTCGTCGCGCACCACCGCCCAGGTGGTAGCCAACAACGCCAACTGGAGCACCACCCTCTTTGGCACCACCAACGATTACCTGGAGGCCCGCGAATGGCCGCTGGCGTCGGGTCGCTTGTTTGAAGACGCGGAAGTGCAGGGCTCTGCCAAGGTGGCGCTGATCGGCCAGACGGTGGCGCAAGAGCTGTTTGGCGATGCCGACCCCATCGACCAGATCGTGCGGGTGCGCACCGTGCCGGTGAAGGTTATCGGCGTGCTGGGCCGCAAGGGCCAAAACGCGCAGGGGCAGGACCAGGACGACATTCTGGTGCTGCCCATTTCTACCTACCGCAACCGGCTGCAGGGCGGATCACCGGGCAATGTGAAGCGGGTCTGGGCCATCAACGTGAAGGTGCGCGAGGGCCAGAGCATGCCGCTGGCCGAGGAGCACATCCGCGAGCTGCTGCGCCAGCGCTTCAAGGTAGAGGCCAGCGCCGACGACACCTTCACCATCCGCAACCTGAGCGAGATTCTGGAGGCGCAAGAGCAGTCCAGCCGCACCATGACCCTGCTGTTGGCCGCCGTGGCGGGCATCAGTTTGCTGATTGGCGGCATCGGCATCATGAACATCATGCTGGTCAGCGTGACCGAGCGCACCCGCGAGATCGGCCTGCGCATGGCCGTGGGGGCGCGCGGGCGCGATGTGCTGGGGCAGTTTTTGATAGAGGCCGTCACGCTGAGTCTGCTGGGTGGCGCGGTCGGTGTGCTGCTGGGCGCGCTGGCCACCTGGGCCGTAGGCCAATGGGCGGGCTGGCAGGTCAGCATGACCGCACTGTCGGTGCTGCTGGCGGTGGGGTTCTCGGCTGCGGTGGGGGTATTTTTTGGTTTTTACCCGGCCCGGCGGGCGTCTAAACTGCAACCTATTCAGGCTTTGCGGACTGCGTGAAGCGGGCATTTTTAAACAGAGGAACAGGTTCATGGCAATACGCAAGGGAAGTCTGTGGGCAGTGGCGGTGCTGGTCGTGGGATGCGGCGGCGGCAGTGGCGGCGACAGCAGCCCGGCAGTGACGAGCACCACCACCAATTGCGCCAGCGCGGTATCAGCGGGCGATGCCCAGGTCGAATCCTTACGCTATGCCGGTAGCGGCGCAGTGTCGGCGCTGCAGGCCCATACCGCGCTGCAGTTGCCTATGGGTAGCATTAGCCTGGGGGCTTTGTCTGAAGCCCGCTTGGCGGCGGCGGACACGGTGCGCAGCCAAGAGGGCGTGCCCCTGCAGGTAGGTGTGGCGCGTGCGTTGATGCAAACCGCCAGCGTGGCGGGTACGGCGGCTTTGCTGGACTGGCACAGCACGGCCTCGGGCGGCCAAGTGGCGGCCGTCAGCGTCAGCGCCGACGCGGCCAAGGGCCTGCGCCTGGGCTTGCTGGTACGCAGCCTGCCCGCCCAGGCCACGCTGCGGGTCTATGCCCAGGGCAGCGGTAGTGCTTACGTGGTCCCTGCATCGGACGTGCTGGCGGCTGTAGCGCGCAATGTGGCCGCTGGCGACAGCAGCGATGCGGCCCACACCTACTGGACGCCGTTGGTCCAGGGGGCCGAGGTGACGCTGGAGATTGAGCTGCCCGCCGCCGTGGGTACCGACACCGTGCAGATCGCCATTCCCAGCCTGTCACACCAGTTCCGGGCTTTTTCGGAGGACGACAATACGGCCCGGGCGGCGGCCAGCTGCGAGGTCAATAGCGTGTGCAACAGCAGCTACAACACCGAGAGCAACGCGGTGGCCAGGATCCATTTCGTATCTGGCGGTGCGGGGTATTGGTGCTCCGGCACTTTGCTGAACGACGCCAGCGGCAGCGGTACGCCGTATTTCCTCACCGCTAACCATTGCATTTCGACCCAGACCGAGGCATCCACCTTGCAGCCCTACTGGTTTGACCGTACCAGCACCTGCAGCGCCACCACGTCCAGCACCACGACGACGACCCAGCCCGGAGCCACTTTGCTGTACCACAGCAACAGCACGGATACCGTCTATACCGATACGTCCTTTTTGCGCCTCAGCAACGCGCCACCGACGGGTGCCGTGTTTGCGGGCTGGTCGTCCGTCACGCCGACCCTGGGGGCGGCGGCCGCCAGCCTGCACCAGCCGCAAGGCGGGGTGCAGAAGATCAGCACGGGCAGCATCAGCAGCTTTCGCAACTGCACGTCGCTGGATACGAGCGGTAACTTTACCTGTACCACGGGCACGTCCACTAGCGGCACAGTCAATGCCGCCTTTACTAGCGGTGTGACCGAGGAGGGCAGCAGCGGCGGCGCGCTGTTCCAGACCATTGGCAGCGGCCACTACCTGGTGGGCCAGCTGTATGGCGGAGTTTCTAGCTGTACCAACCCGTCGGGCAGCAACATCTACGGCCGCCTAGACGTGGCCTACGCCGTTGCTTTGAGCCAGTGGCTGGGCGCTTCGTCCAGCACGGCTGTCACCTGCCAAAGGTAATGTGTTAGTTGCTATTAAATAAGTAGCTGCTAGTGCACATTCAATATGCGCTAGCAGCTGTTTTTATAGGTATTTTTAAACACGCCCCGGCGGCTTTTTCAGGTATGCCCGGACGCAAACAGTTGGGCCTCAGCCGCGTCGATTTGCCCCACCACCGCGCTGCTCGGCCGTAACCTCGAAGCTTCACAGTCCCCAGTGATAATCAGCCGATTTAACGGGAGTGCTTGTGGACATTATTTTGCTGGTCAAAGCGGCCATCATGGGGCTGGTCGAGGGGTTTACCGAGTTTTTGCCCATTTCGTCCACCGGGCATTTGATCTTGACCGGGGCCTTGCTGGGCATGACGGACGACAAGTCCAAGGTGTTTGATATCGCCATCCAGACCGGCGCGATCCTGGCGGTCATCATCGTTTACTGGCAGCGCATTTCGGGTGCGGTACGCGACTTTGGCAGCAGCGCCAAGGCGCGGCGCTTTGTGTTCAACGTGGCCATCGGCTTCATGCCGGCCGCCATCATCGGCTTCTTCGTCTACAAAAAGATCAAAGCCTATTTGTTCAACGCGCCCGTGGTGGCGGCGGCCTTCATCGTTGGCGGCTTAATTATTCTGTGGGTCGAGCGCCGCGCCAAGCCGACCACCGTGCGCATCCACGACATTGACGACATGACGCCGCTGGACGCCCTCAAGGTGGGGCTGGTGCAGTGTCTGGGCATGATTCCCGGCACCAGTCGCAGCGGCTCCACCATCATCGGCGGCATGCTGCTGGGCCTGTCGCGCAAGGCCGCCACCGACTTCAGCTTCTTCCTGGCCATCCCCACGCTGGTCGCCGCAGGGGGTTACAGCCTGTGGAAGGAGCGGGCGTTGCTGTCAATGGCCGATGCGCCGCTGTTCGGCGTGGGCTTTGTGGTCAGCTTTTTGAGTGCCTGGCTGTGCATCCGCTGGCTGCTGCGTTACATCGCCAGCCACAGCTTTGAAGTGTTCGCCTGGTACCGCATTGCGTTCGGTATCGTGGTGCTGTTCACGGCCTGGAGCGGCTTGGTGGTGTGGGTGGATTGAACCTCGGGTGCTAGGGGCACTCCTCTGTTTAGAGGATGCGGCTGGAGTTGGTTTGGATTGCAATAGATGCCATACCAACTTCCAGGAGCGCTGCCATGAAAACCGTTTTACTTCCGGCCTGCGTGGCCTTGTCGGGGTTGTTGGCGGGGTGTGCGGATCTAGGGCCATCCATGCGCGATGGGATGGTGTCCAAGTTTGGGCCAGCGGGGCTGGTGAAACAGCCGATGGAGCAGGTGGACATGATCTCACTGGTGACTGGTGGGGTTGATCAAGCCAAGCCACAAGCGAGGCAGGCGCTCAAAGATGAGGCGTTTCCCGACGAGTTTGAAAAAGCCTTGGCCAAGATGCGCCAAGCATCCACGGCTGGCACAGCCGGGAAAGACCTGAAGTACGAGCGCAACCGCATCCAGGACCGGTTGATCATGGTGTCCAACGACATGTGCGAGGAATACAAAACCGTTCTCAAGCGCAAGCAGTCCAATGCCAATTTCTTTTACGGCCTGACTTCTGTGCTGGCCGGTGCTGCGGGCAGTGTTGCGGTGGGGGCGCGGGCTGCCGGTAACTGGGCGGCATTGTCAGGCGTGTCCAGCGGCGTGCGGGCCGAGCACAACCAGGACTATTACGCCGATATGGCGGCCCATGTCATTACCAAAGGCATTGTTCTCAAGCGCCGGGTAATCGCTGATGCGATGCAATGCGCTCGCAAATTTGAAGAAGCAGACTACACCGTGGAACGCGCGATTGCCGATGCGGTGGTCTACCACGGTGCCTGTAGTCTGGTTGGCGGCCTGGAGAGCTTGGACCACGTGATGTCCACGCTCAACGTGAATGTAGGCACGGACGCTTTGTCAGCGAACCAGTTCTTCAAGCCCTATATTCAAATTAGGCAAAAGGGACTGGAAGAAAAGGGTGCTCAGCCAGCAACGGCTGCTGCAAGCGCCCCGGTTGCAGTCGCCAATACCGATGCTGCGATCACAGAGGCGGGTGTCCGCTGTGTTGCGCCGACGGGCGCCGACAGTACGACCACCACGTCAAACAAATAGCCGTTTGTCTTAAATCAGCCGTTCCTGCGGTGTCGTGATCTTGCGCAGCGGTTTGCCCCGGCCGGAGCTGACCATCAGCGGTAGTTCGGTGGGGCCACCGTTCCACTGCTGGTCTTCGATGCTGTCGAACACTTCGCGCAGTTTTTGGTCCCAGGTGCCGTGCAGCATCTTGAAGTAGGGGTTGTTTTCGTCGATGCAGACCACCTTGTCGGTCTGGAACTGGTCGGCCTCGTAGACCACCAGGTCCAGCGGAAGGCCGACGGACAGGTTGGATTTGAGCGTGGAGTCCATCGACACCAGGGCGCACTTGGCGGCCTCGTCCAGCGGGGTGTCGGGGGTGATGACGCGGTCCAGCACGGGTTTGCCGTATTTGGATTCGCCGACCTGGAAGTAGGGCGTCTCGGGCGTGGCTTCGATGAAATTGCCTGCCGAGTAGACCTGGAACAGGCGCATGCCTTCGCCCGCAATCTGGCCGCCGAAGATCATGGACACATTGAAGTCCACCCCCGCCTGGCGCAGCGACACGGCGTCGCGCTCGTACACGTGGCGTACGGCGGCACCCAGCACGCGGGCCGCGTCGAACATGCTTTTGGCGTTCCAGATGGTGATGGGTTCGCTGTCCTCGTGTTCTTTGAGCTGTTCAACCTGCAAGATCTCGCGGATCGACTGCGAGATGCTCAGGTTGCCTGCCGACAGCAGCACCATGAAGCGGTCTTGCGGCTTTTCATAGACGATCATCTTGCGGAAGGTGCTGATTTGGTCCAGCCCGGCGTTGGTGCGCGAATCGGACAGGAAAACCAGCCCAGCATTGAGTTTGATGGCGACGCAGTAGGTCATGGGAGTGTGTGGGTGTGTGGTGGAGCAGTGTTCAGCCCTGCTCGCGTTGGGCTAGTTTCTTGAGGCTATACAGGGCTTCCAGTGCCTCGCGTGGCGACAGCGCATCCGGCTGGATGCTGGCCAATGCAGATTCTAAGGGGCTGGGGCCTGCCAGCGGGTTCTCGGGCGGTGCCGCAAACAGATCGACTTGGGCCCGGTGGCCGGCGGCGTTGTCTTCCAGCGCGGCCAGGGTGTGGCGGGCGTGGTTCAGCACGGCGGCGGGCATGCCGGCCAGCTTGGCCACCTGCACGCCGTAGCTGCGGCTGGCCGGGCCGGGCTGCAGTTCGTGCAGAAACACGATGTCGCGGCCCGACTCTGCCGCGCTGACGTGCCTGTTGAGCGCGCCATGGTGGCTGGCCGGGAACTCGG
>CANFZJ010000020.1 GCA_947451445.1 Comamonadaceae bacterium | reverse complement strand
CGCAACTTTGATGATGCCCACCAGGGCGTGGAGGCGAGCCACCACCCACTAAAGCCACGGCGCTGGCCGTGTGGTGCGGGCTGCAGGTGGGCCGGGTGGCCCAGCGGTCCAGCGCAAAGCTGCCGCCCAGGCTGGCAATGGCCGCGCTTTGCAGGGCCTCCTCGGTGGTCATGGGTGGCAGCAGCCCGGCAAAGCGCTGCGCCAGCATGGATTTGCCCGAGCCCGGCGGACCCACTAACAGCAGGCTGTGGCCGCCCGCAGCGGCAATCTCCAGGGCCCGTTTGGCGGCGGCCTGGCCTTTGACATCGGCCAAATCGGCGTAGTGGGCACGGGCGGGCAGTGCGGTGGGGCGCTGCTGGGACCAGCCTTCGGCAGGCGCTGCGTCGCCCTCGGCCAGCGGTAAAAACTGCTGCACCACGTCGAGCAGGTGCTGGGCGCAAAACACCTCGGCACCGGGCACCAGGGCGGCCTCTTCGGCGCTGCCGGGGGGCAGCACCAGTTTGGTGTTGTCGCCCTGGGTGTGCAGGGCCAAAGCCATGGCCAGCGCTCCGCGCACAGGCCGCAGTGCGCCGGACAGTGACAGCTCGCCCGCAAATGCGTGCCCGGCGAGGCGGTCTGACGCAATTTGCCCACTCGCGGCCAGAATGCCCAGGGCGATGGGCAGGTCAAACCGGCCCGAGTCTTTGGGCAAATCAGCCGGGGCCAGGTTGACGGTGATGCGTTTGTTGTGCGGAAACTCCAGCCCCGCGTTCTGGATGGCCGAGCGCACCCGTTCGCGGGCTTCTTTGACCTCTGTTTCCGCCAGGCCCACCAGGGTGAAGCTGGGTAAACCATTGGTCAAATGCACCTCTACGGTGACCGCCGGGGCTTCCAGGCCCAATAAAGCGCGGCTTTGCACCAAACACAAGCTCATGGTCGAGTTACTCCCTATATCGGTGCGTTTTTGTAGTGGGCTAAGTTTTACAACTTTTGCCGCACCAATTTTGTGCAATAAATCGTTGTCTGGGCCGGTGTGGGTGGGCACAATCCGGTTCGGATGCAGTGTTACCAAAGTAACACTAATTTGGCACGTAACCTGCTTTAAAACGCCGTCAATCTCCTTTTCATTGTGGAGAAGAAGATGGAACAGCCTGCGCCCAGGGCGATTTGCCTTGCAGCACCTTTTTGCACCAGCCTACTGAAAGAGCCGCCATGAAACTAGTCACAGCCATCATTAAACCCTTCAAGTTGGACGAGGTGCGTGAAGCGCTGTCCAGCATTGGTGTGCAGGGTATCACCGTGACGGAAGTCAAAGGCTTCGGTCGCCAAAAGGGCCATACCGAGCTGTACCGTGGCGCGGAATACGTGGTGGATTTCTTGCCCAAGGTGAAGATCGAAGCCGCCATTGCCGACGACCTGGTGGACCGCGTGATCGAAGCCGTGGAAGGTGCAGCCCGCACCGGCAAGATCGGCGACGGCAAGATTTTTGTCTACAACCTGGAGCAGGTTGTGCGCATCCGTACCGGTGAAACCGGCAAAGAAGCGCTGTAAGCGCAACCGCTTTTTTAGAAAGAAGTAAGCCAACATGAAAAAAATCATCGCATCTTTTGCGCTCGGCCTAGGCCTGCTGTGGGGCGGGTCTATGGCCCAAGCCCAGGCACCTGCTGCCGAACCCGTTGCCAGCGCCGTGGTGCAAGCCGCATCTGCTGAAGCCAAACCTGCTGAAGCGCCTGCTGCTGCCCCCGCTGCTGCGGTGGCCTCCGCTCCGGCCGATGCTGCATCTGCAGCCCCTGCCCCTGTGCCCAACAAGGGCGACACCGCCTGGATGATGCTGTCCACGCTGCTGGTCATTCTGATGACCGTGCCCGGCCTGGCCCTGTTCTACGGCGGCCTGGTGCGCAGCAAGAACATGCTGTCCGTGCTGATGCAGGTCATGGTCACTTTCTCGCTGATCGTGGTGCTGTGGTTCATCTACGGCTACAGCCTGGCGTTCACCGAAGGCAATGCCTTCATCGGTGGCTTCGACCGCTTGTTCATGAAGGGCATCTGGGACAACGCTGCGGGCACGTTTGCCAATGCAGCCACGTTCAGCAAGGGTGTCTACATTCCTGAAATCGTGTTCGCAGCCTTCCAGGCTACGTTTGCGGGTATCACCTGCTGCCTGATCGTCGGTGCCTTCGCAGAACGCATGAAGTTCTCGGCCGTGCTGCTGTTTTCGACGCTGTGGTTCACCTTCAGCTACGCCCCGATTGCCCACATGGTCTGGTTCTGGATGGGCCCTGACGCCTACGCCACCAAGGAAGTGGTCGATGCCATGAACGACAAGGCCGGTTACCTCTGGCAAATGGGCGCGCTGGACTTCGCCGGCGGTACCGTGGTGCACATCAACGCCGCTGTGGCCGGTTTGGTCGGTGCCTACATGGTCGGCAAGCGCGTGGGCTACGGCAAAGAATCCATGGCGCCTCACAGCCTGACGCTGACCATGGTCGGTGCCTCCCTGCTGTGGGTGGGTTGGTTCGGCTTCAACGCTGGCTCCGCTCTGGAAGCCAACGGCTTCGCTGCTCTGGCCTTCATCAACACCCTGGGTGCTACCGCTGCTGCAGTGTTGGCCTGGTGTGTGGGCGAAGCGCTGATGAAGGGCAAGGCTTCGATGCTGGGTGCTGCATCCGGTGCGGTTGCAGGCTTGGTGGCGATCACGCCAGCCGCCGGTAACGTCGGTATCGGCGGCGGTTTGGTGATCGGTTTCATCGCCGGTTTCGCCTGCCTGTGGGGTGTGAGCGGCCTGAAGAAGATGCTGGGCGCAGACGACTCGCTGGACGTGTTCGGTGTGCACGGCGTGGGCGGTATCCTGGGTGCCATCCTGACCGGCGTGTTCAACTCGCCTAGCCTGGGTGGCCCGTCCACCGTGGCTGACTGGGTGGCTGTGGGCATGACCCCCGCTGACGCTTACTCCGTGGCTGCCCAAGTGTGGATCCAGGCCAAGGCCGTGCTGATCACCGTTGCCTGGTCTGGCGTGGTGGCCTTCATTGCCTACAAGATTGTGGACCTGACCATCGGCCTGCGCGTGTCGGAAGAAGAAGAGCGCGAAGGCCTGGACATCAGTTCGCACGGCGAAACCGCTTATCACCGGTAAACTTTTGGCATACCCCCAGGCTACACACTGCGTGTTTCCGCCAACCCCCTTGCAGGGGGCGAACCCTACGGTCCGGCAAAGCCGGTCCCGTGGGTTCCCTGGAAGGGGTGACTTGCACGCCGGGGTGTGATCCGCAAGTTCCTTAAAACCCGCCCAAGGCAACTTCGGCGGGTTTTTTCATGCCCCTGCCGTTCACAATACGCCATCCCTTACTTTTATTGACTACCGCCATGACCTGGTACATCGCGTCCTCCGAGCCCAACGCCCTGGGCGAATCTCCTTTTTGGCATCCCCATGAAAAGCGTCTGTACTGGGTCGACATTCCCGGCAAGCTGCTGCTGCGCATGGACGTGGCCAGTGGCGCGGTGGAGCGTTGGGCCATGCCCGAAGAGCCCGGCTGCATCGCCCCGGCGGCCAGCGGTGGCCTGGTGGTGGCGCTGCGCGACGGCATTTACCGCGCCCCCGTGTGGGGCGGCCCGCTGCAGCTGCTGGCTGCCGCGCCCTACGACCCGGCCAAAGAGCGCTTCAACGACGGCAAGTGCGACGTGCTGGGCCGCTTCTGGACCAGCACCATCTACGAACCGCGCGACGCCCGCAAAGCCGCGCTGTACTGCCTGGACGCCGCCACCGGCACGCTGCAGACCATGGCAGGCGACGCCATCACCGGCAACGGCCTGGCCTGGTCGCCCGATGCCAAAACCCTGTACTGGTCCGACACGCCGCACCACACCACCCACGCCTGGGACTGGGACGCCGTGCCCAACCTGCTGACCCAGCACCGCACGTTCCAGCAGTTCCCCGCCAAGCCCGCAGGCTGGCAGCCTGGCATGGCTGGCTACGGTGGCCGCCCCGACGGCGCTGCGGTGGATACGCAAGGCAACTATTTTGCGGCCATGTTTGAAGGCCAGCGCCTGTGCAAATTTGCCCCCAGCGGCGAATTGCTGGCCGACTATCCCCTGCCGGTGCGCTGCCCCACCATGCCCTGCTTTGGCGGCGACGACCTGCAAACCCTGTACCTGACGACGGGCCGCCACGGCCGCCCCGCTGCGGAGCTGGAGGCCATGCCCGCCTCCGGCTGCGTGCTGGCCATGCGGGTCGATGTGCCGGGGCTGCCGGTGAACTTCTTTCAAGACTAATGCTATTGTTTATGTAGCTGCTAGCGCATGTGTTACCTGCGCTAATGGCCTATTTCTTATAAATTCTTAGCGACCCATGCAACGCCTGCTCCATCTTGCCAGCCAGAGCCGCACCCCGGCGACCGACCGTTGGCTGGGCGGTTTGTTGGCGTTTAACGCGGGGGCCATCAACGCCGGGGGCTTTTTGGTGGTGGGGCGCTACACCTCGCACATGACGGGCTTTGCCTCCATGCTGGCCGACAACCTGGTGCTGGGCAACCTGGCCCTGGTGCTCGGGGCCTTGGGTGCATTGCTGGCCTTTACCGGCGGTGCGGCGGCCACGGCATTGCTGGTCAACTGGGCGCGCCAGCACCGTCTGCGCAGCGAATACGCCTTGCCTTTGCTGGGCGAAGCCGTGCTGCTGCTGGTGTTCGGCCTGATCGGTGCGACGCTGAACCGGCAGACCCCGTTTGCCGTGCCGCTGACTGTGCTGGTGCTGGCCTTCACCATGGGCCTGCAAAACGCGCTGGTCAGCAAAATTTCATCCTCGCAAATCCGCACCACCCACATGACCGGCGTGATTACCGACCTGGGCATCGAGCTGGGCAAGCTGGTCTACATCAACCGGCAAGACAGCCCGCTGGCAACTCGCGTGCTGGCCAACCGTGCCAAGCTGCGCCTGTTTGCCGGCTTGCTGGGGGCTTTTGTGGCTGGTGGGCTGGTCGGGGCCGCTGGGTTCAAGCAGGCGGGGTTTATCTGGGTGCTGCCGCTGGCCCTGCTGCTGCTGGGCCTGTCGCTGCCGCCGCTGGTGGCCGACCTGCGGTCTCCACGGCAGTAGCGCGATTTAAGCGCCGTCGGCCCGGCGCATGGTGATCGCATCAAACGGGCAGCGCACCGCGCACTTGGCGCAGCCGGTGCAGGCGTCGGCATCGCCCAACACCGAAAACTTCTTCCAGCCCTGTGGCTCCAGCGAAAGCAAATGCAGCGCACACGTGGGCACGCACCAGCCGCAGCCGGTGCAGCGCCCGGTGTCGATGTGCGGTTTGGGGACTGTGCGCTGTGTAGGCATGTGGTTTAGCCCGCAACATCCTGCGGCCGGGGATGCCCTGGCATCAGGTCATACGGTGCCACCCAGCCCGGCTGGCCCTGGATGCGTTGCAGCCAGGCGTGGATAGCCGGGTAATCGGCCCAGTCCACGCCAAATTCAGCGGGCCAGAACAGGTAGCCGCAGAGTGATAGGTCGGCGGTGGTCAGGCGGTCGGCCACCACGTAGCGGCGCCCGGCCAGGTGCGCCTCCAGAATCTTCAGCGCCGCCAGCATGCGCCCGCGCAGGAAGGCGGTGACCGGGGTTTCACCCGTCTTGGCGAACTGCAGCAAGAAGCGCAGCGTGGCGATGTTGGCCGTCAGCTTGTGGTTGTCGAACAAGATCCAGCGCAGGTTTTCGCGCCGTTCGTCTTCGGTGGTGGGCGCGAACTGCGGGAACTGCGCCGCCAGGTAGTCCAGGATGACGCCCGACTGGCTCAACTGCAGTTCGCCATGGCGCAGTACTGGCACTTCGCCCATCGGGTTGATGGCGCGGTAGTCCGGCGTGCGGGTTTCGCCGTTGAAAAAATCGACGAAACGCGGCGTCCAGTCGGCCCCGGCCAGCTGCAGCAGCAGCGCAGCCTTGTAGGCATTACCCGACTGGGCGAAACAAAAAAGTTGATAGCTCATCACACCCCCAGGCTCCACGCTTCGCGTTTCCGCCAACCCCCTTGCAGGGGGCGAACCCAGTGGCCCGGCAAAGCCGGTTCCACGGGTTCCCTGGGTTGATTCCGTGCAGCCCGCCGCTGGGTGGTGTGTAGTTGAAAAAGTGGGTAAGCAGCCATAGGGTCTTTCAAGTGGGCGGGAAACGCCATCGTAGCCGGAATGCCACGTGCTCTGCTTTTGATAGCTACTTGCGCAGGTGGAATGTGCGCTGAAGGGCTATTTGGTGTTAATTCTGGTGTGACTCTCTCGGTGAAATCCCGTATTAGGGCAAGTCCTAGTTTGTATTTGTAGGAAATGAAAGATAGTTCGTTCGGCAGTCGAACTAAAAGGTTTTACGAAACTATCCCCGCTGTCAAGGTGCGCTGGGCCGTCCGCTGGCAGCCGCCTCGTTGTTCCACAAAAAACGGAGACAAAGCATGAAGATCACTTTCAAACACACCCTGTCCATCCTGGCCTTGGCCTTGGCCATGGCCAGCCATGCCGCGCTGGCGCAAATGACCGTGGGGGTCAGCTGGTCCAACTTCCAGGAGGAGCGCTGGAAGACCGACGAGACCGCCATCAAGGCACAGCTGGAAAAGCTGGGTGCCAAGTACATCAGCGCCGACGCCGGTGGTTCGCCCGAGAAGCAGCTGGGCGACATCGAAGGCCTGATGAGCAAGGGCGCCAAGGTGCTGATCGTGCTGGCCATGGACAAAGACGCCATCCTGCCCGCCGTCAACAAGGCCAGCAAACAAAAAGTGCCCGTGGTGGCCTATGACCGCCTGATTGAAGCGCCCGGCGTGTACTACATCACCTTCGACAACAAAGAAGTCGGCCGTATGCAGGCCCGCGCCGTGTTCAAGGCCCAACCCAAGGGCAACTACGTGATGATCAAGGGCTCGCCCACTGACCCGAACGCCAACTTCCTGCGCGAAGGCCAGCAAGAGGTGATCGACGCCGCCGTCAAGTCCGGCGCCATCAAGATCGTGGGCGAGGAATACACCGACGGCTGGAAGCCCGAAGTCGCGCAAAAGAACATGGAACAGATCCTGACCAAGGTCGGCGGCAAGGTGGACGCAGTGGTCGCCTCCAACGACGGCACCGCCGGTGGCGTGGTCGCAGCACTCACCAGCAAGGGCATCAAAGGCATCCCCGTGTCCGGCCAGGACGGCGACTTTGCCGCGCTGAACCGCGTGGCGCAGGGTTCGCAAACTGTGTCGGTCTGGAAGGATGCCCGCGACCTGGGCCGCGAAGCCGCCAGCGCGGCCGTGGCCTTGGGGCAGGGCAAAAAGGTAGACGGCACGGTGAGTTGGAACGGCGGCGAAAAGAAGATCGCGCTGGACTCCCATTTCCTGGCCCCGGTCGCCATCACCCGTGACAACCTGGACGTGGTGGTGAAGGCGGGCTGGATCAAGAAAGACGAGCTGTGCAAGGGCGTGGCGGCAGCCACTGCGCCTGCGGCCTGCAAGTAGAGCCCACAGTTCAGCGGATAACCACGCATCCGTCATTCCCGCGCAGGCGGGAATCCAGTGAGCGCCGTACTGGATACCCGCCTGCGCGGGTATGACGGGCTTCATTGGATGTGCGCGGTGCGTCCAACTTCTTCTCGATCCCCTTTCGGATTTTCCCCATGACCCCCTTCCCAAGCGCTTGGCAAAACCCCTTGCGAAAAGCGAATATCGACTGGCGGCTGGTGCTGATGAGCCTGGTGCTGGCCGTGATGGCCGGTGTCTTTGACCTGCTGTCCGGTGGCATCTTCTTGTCGCCCGAGAACCTGTACAACATCGCCCAGCAGACGGCGGTGGTCGGCATCGTGTCCACCGTGATGGTGCTGGTCATCGTGGCCCGGCACATCGACCTGTCGGTGGGCTCGGTGATGGGCTTTGTGGGCGTGCTGATCGCCTACCTGCAGTACAGCGCGGGCTGGGGCTGGCCCAGCGCCTGCCTGGCCGGGCTGGCAGTGGCGCTGGTGGCGTCGCTGTACCAGGGCTGGCTGACAGCGGTGCTGGGCGTGCCGTCTTTCGTGGTCACGCTGGGCGGGTTGATGAGCTTTCGCGGGGCGGCCTTTCTGGTGGCCGACGGCAAGACCCAGCCGGTGAGCGACGACTTCTTTTTGCGCCTGGGCGGCGGCTACGACGGCGGCATTGGTGTCAGCGCCAGCTGGCTGCTGGCCGGGCTGGTCAGCGCCGGGCTGCTGCTGCGCGCCTGGCAAAAGCGCCGCGCCCGCCAGCACCACGGCGTGGCGACCGACCCACTGTGGCTGGAGGCATTGATGGTCGGCGTGCCTATCGCCCTGCTGCTGGCGTTTGCCGGGGCCATGAACCATTACCAAATCTCCAGCAAAACCGAGCCGCAGGGCATCCCCATCCCGGTATTGATTTGGGCCGTGGTGGCGGGCGTGCTGTCGTTCATCGTGCACCGCACCCGCTTTGGCCGCTACGTGTACGCCATGGGCGGCAACCCGGACGCGGCGGCGCTGGTCGGCATACCGGTCAAAAAAGTCACCCTGCAATTATTCGCGCTGCTAGCCGTGCTGATTACGGTGGCAGCTATCGTTTCCATAGCGCGACTGAACGCGGGCACCAACTCGCTGGGCACCAGCATGGAGCTGTACGTCATCGCCGCTGCCGTCATCGGCGGCACTGCGCTAGCCGGGGGCAGTGGCTCCATCTTTGGCTCGGTGCTGGGCGCGCTGGTGATGCAGTCGCTGGACAGCGGCATGCTGCTGCTGGACGTGCCGATAGGCAAGCGCATGGTCATCATCGGCCAGGTGCTGATCGTGGCCGTCGTGTTTGACGTGATTTACCGCAAGCTGGCAGGTGAGAAATGAGTACCCAACCCCTCGTTGAATTACGCGACATCCGCAAAGCCTTCGGCGGTGTGGTCGCGGTGGATGGTGTCAGCATCAACCTCTACCCCGGCGAAGTCGTCGCCCTGCTGGGCCACAACGGCGCGGGCAAGTCCACGCTGATGAAGATGCTGGCCGGGGCCTACCCCATCGACAGCGGCGACACGGTGATTGCCGGGCAAAAGGTCCACATCCGCACCCCCGCCGAGGCCCAGGCCCAGGGGATAGAGACCATCTACCAAACCCTGGCGCTGGCCGACAACCTGGATTCTGTCGCCAACCTGTTCCTGGGCCGCGAGAAGATGACCCGCTGGAACACGCTGGACGACCATTTCATGGAGGTCCACGCCCGCAAGGTGTTTGCCCGGTTGAACAAAAACTTCACCAACATCCGCGTGCCGGTGCGCCGCCTGTCCGGTGGCCAGCGCCAGGTGGTGGCGATATCGCGGGCGCTGTATTTCAACGCCCGCATTTTGGTCATGGACGAGCCCTGCGCCGCGCTGGGCCCGGAGGAAACGGCCATGGTCGGCCGCCTGGTGCAGCAGCTCAAAAGCGAGGGCGTGGGCATTTTCTTGATCACCCACGACATGCCCGATGTGTTTTCCTTAAGCGACCGGCTGGCGGTGATGAAGAACGGCAAGTTGGTCGGCACCTACCACACGGCGGATGTGACCGAGGACGAGGTGCTGGGCATGATCATCACCGGCAAGCGGCCCGAGGGTAAGCCGCAGGCGGAGCGGTCGAGCATCTAGACTGAGGCCATCTCTTTCTACTGCGACCACACCATGAAAACCACCGGCGACCAACAACTCGTCAAACGCATCAACCGCAGCGTGCTGCTGCGCCTGCTGCGGGCCCAGCCCGGCCTGTCCCGTGCGCGGCTGGCGGCCGAGAGCGGGCTGACCAAATCCACCGTCAGCCTGCTGGTCCGCGAGCTGCTGGATGACGGCTGGCTCACCGAGGCCAGCGAGGCCGTCAGCGACGGCATGGGCCGCCCGTCCACCCCGCTGCGCATCCACGAGGGCGTGCGCGCGCTGATCGGCGTGGAGATTGCCGTGGAGGTGGTGCGCGTGGTCTGCGTCACCCTGCAAGGCGAGGTGCTGCACTCTGAAGAGCAGCCCTTGGACAGCACCGCCCCGGCGTTGGCCTGCCAGCAAACCGCCCGGATGGTGGCCACCGCCTACCAAGGCCTGCAGGCCCTGCGCTTGCAGCTGGTGGGCGTAGGCGTGGGCGTGCCGGGGGCCATCGACCACGACAGCGGGCGGGTGCTGTTTGCGCCCAATCTGGGTTGGTACCAGCTGGACCTGCTGCCGCTGCTGATCCGCTCCCTGGCCGAGGTCGGCCTGCCGCCCGTGCCGGTGCAGCTGCAGAACGATGCCGATGCCGGTGCTTTGGGCGAGTACGAATTTGCCGATGGCGAGGGCGAAGACCCGCTGCTCTTCGTCAGCTGCGACGTGGGCGTGGGCGCGGGCATCGTGTCCAACGACCGCCTGTTTACCGGCGCGCAGGGCATGGCCGGGGAAATCGGCCACACCATCATGCAGATCGACGGGCCGCTGTGCTCCTGTGGCCGCCGAGGCTGCGCCGAGGCCTTCATCGGCCTGCGCGTGCTGGGCCGCCCCCCGGTGGATTTGAGCCGCTCGGGCCACTACCTGGGCGTGCTGCTGCAAAACCTGTGGACCACCTTCAACCCGCGCGCCATCGTGGTCGGCGGCAAGTCCTGCGACCACCACCCTGAATTTATACAAAGCGCACTCGACACCGTGGCCCAGTACGCCGCCAGCGCCGGCATGCCCCCGCCCAGCGTGCGCGTGGCCCGCTACGGCCCGTGGGCGGCCGCCGTGGGCGCAGCCGCCTTGACCCTGCACGAGTACCTGCGCCCCATGCACCCCAATTCCGAAGCCCGGCGCGCGCGCGCGGGGCAGGATGCCTCCCTCCCATAACCCTTTCCAAGGACCACCCCATGCCTTCCTACTTTGCCGACATCCACCCCATCGCCTACCAAGGCCCGGCGTCCACCGACCCGCTGGCCTTCAAGTGGTACGACCGCGACCGGCTGGTGTTGGGCAAGCGCATGGAAGAGCATTTGCGCTTCGCCGCCTGCTACTGGCACAGCTTCTGCTGGAATGGCTTTGACCCGTTCAGCCACGACGGCACCTTCGAGCGCCCCTGGATGCGCATGGCCGACCCGATGGCCGCCGCCCGTGCCAAGGCCGACGCCGCGTTCGACTTCTTCGCCAAACTCGGTGCGCCCTACTACTGCTTTCACGACCGCGACGTGGCCCCCGAAGGCACCACGCTGCAAGAGAGCGTGAACAACTTCAAGGCCATGACCGAAGTGCTGGCCCGCAAACAGCAAGACACCGGCATGCAGCTGCTGTGGGGCACGGCCAACCTGTTCAGCCACCGCCGCTTCATGTCCGGCGCGGCCACCAACCCCGACCCGGCGCTGTTCGGCATGGCCGCCCTGCAGGTCAAAGAAGCCATGGACGCCACCCACCAGCTGGGCGGCGCCAACTACGTGCTGTGGGGCGGCCGCGAAGGTTATGAGACCCTGCTGAACACCCGCATCGGCCAGGAGCTGGACCAGCTGGGCCGCTTTCTGAACATGGTGGTCGAATACAAACACAAGATCGGCTTCAAAGGCGCCATCCTCATCGAACCCAAGCCCCGCGAACCCACCAAACACCAGTACGACTACGACGTGGCCACCGTCTACGGCAGCCTGTGCCGCTACGGGCTGGAGAAAGAAATCAAGGTCAACATCGAAGCCAACCACGCCACCCTGGCCGGCCACAGCTTCGAGCACGAAATCGCCACCGCCATCGACCTCGGCATCTTCGGCAGCATCGACATGAACCGGGGCGACATGCAATGTCAGTGGGACACCGACCAGTTCCCCAACAGCATCCCCGACACCGCGCTGGCCATGTATTTGATCCTGCAAGGCGGCGGCTTCACCACCGGCGGCGTCAACTTCGACAGCAAAGTCCGCCGCCAGTCCATCGACCCGCAAGACATGTTCTACGGCCACATCGGCGGCATGGACGTCACCGCCCGGGCCTTGTTGATCGCGGAAAAGATGATTCTGGATGGCCGGGTGGAAAAGACCATTGCCGACCGCTACGCCGGCTGGACATCGCCCGAGGCGCAAGGCATCCTGGCGGGCAAAGTCAGCCTGGACGGCCTGGCAGCGCAGGTGCTGGCCGGTGGCGTGGACCCCCGGCCTGTGTCCGGGCGGCAGGAATATATGGAGAACCTGCTGAACGCGTTTATTTGAGGGGTGCTATTGAATTCGTAGCTGCTAGCGCAGGTAGCACCTGCGCTAGAGGTCGATTTTTCTTTAATCTACGGGGCTCAAAGGGGCAATGAAAGGCTTTATGTTGGCTTCGGGTGAATCTGCTTGATACGATGACCGCTTTCGGCCAAAAGCGGTCACAACGGATAACGGTTTACTGGGTCAACTTATGGGATGTTCCACCGGTATGCTTAATGTTGTTGTTCGTCCACGGTTCTTGATTTCGATTATTTTATGTGTCGTAGCCAGTTTCTTTACGGCAAAGTCATTCGGCGGATTGCCAAACGGCGAATTCACTCATCAATTGCGCCAATGCGAAGGAACACTTCGACCAGATAATTGCGTTCTTACTGAAGAGGGCGTTGCGATTAAGCGAAAGGGGCCCGGTACTTATTACGTTTATGCAAGGACACGCACGGGTAGTATTTACCACTCGTGTGAATACACGGCCATCGCAAAGGCTCGGGGCGAAACTCTCATATCCGGAACGGAATCATCCTGTAAAGTGACAATATCTTTTAAGAACGGAGAAGCATTTTTGTCTAGTGAAGGAAGCACTTGTAGAGACTTCTGTAGTGCCCAGGCTTCGCTGCATGCATCTCATCTTAAAAGGCGCACACGCCATGTGAACAATGCACCCGTTGTAGTAAGTCCGACGCAGTAATCATTGGCGAATTCGGCCTTAGGCTCCGTGCGCGAGTTTCCTGACCAGCTACAGTCGACCAGAAGCGGCCGTTCAGCAAAGTGGGAGATGTTTCATTTCAGAGATTTCAATGCCAAATAAATATTCACTTAATCCCAAGGAAGGCTGTTATTTCGCTGTGGCATTAGGTTCATTTTGTTTAGGCTGTAGCCAATACTTTTGGCGTACAGAACCAGCTGGCCGCTGGGGTTGGCTGCAACAAGTGGCTGAAAATGCTTTTGGCATCCATGGACACTCCAAGTTTCTCTTCGTTTTCGGAGTTGTCTGGACCCTGGTTTTTTTGATTAATTATTGCCCAAGGGTTTTGGGTAAAAGAACGAACGGTACTGGTGGGTAGTTAGTTAAGGGCGTTCTAGGCCAATCAAACTAGCTCCTCGTGAGGGGCTGATTTGAGCAGAAGCGAACTTCGGCTACGGGCCCCAAGCAGTCTTCCTCGGCTCTCACAAGCAGCCATTCCCCTATCGGTGCGGGCCCTCGCGGTCTGCACCACCACGCCCGGACACCGCAGTGCCTGGCCAAGCCCGTCAGCCGACTACCGCCATCAGACCAAGGCGGTGCTGAAGGTCGCCAGCAGGCGCGTCCAGGCGCGTTCGGATTGGGTGGCGTCAAAGACCCGGGTGTCGGGCGGGCACCAGCCGTGGGCTGCTGGGTATACCTCTACTTCGGCGGGCAGCTTTGCGCTGTCGAACGCGGCGCGCAGGGTGGCTTTGGCTTCGGGGTCTTTGGTGTCGTCGTTCTCGGCAATGGCGATCAGGTAGCGCGCTTGCGTCTGGGCCACCAGGCGATGCGGGCTGTCGGGTGCCGCCGTCACCATGGCGGCACCGTGGAAGGTGCCCACAGCGCCGACGCGGCCTGGCGCTACCAAGGCTGTGCGTACCGCGATCGGCCCGCCCATGCAATAGCCGGTGGTACCCAGTTTGCGCCCTTTGTCCACCTCGGCTTGGGCGTCGAGCCAGGTGACGAAGGTTTTGCCGTCGCTCAGGTGCATGGCCGGGGTCAGGGCCTGCATCAGTGGCATCACCTCGGCGATCGCTGTCTGGCCGCCCTGTGCGGCGGTAGGCGCTTTCTTCTGCCGGTAAAAGGGGTTCACCACCAGCACGCTGTAGCCGGATTCGGCCAGCCGCTTGCCCATTTGCCGGAAGGCGGGGCGCAGGCCAAACACGTCGGGCCACACCAGCACGCCGGGTGCGGGGCCCGATGTGGGGGCTGCAAAATACGCGTCGCACATGCCGTCTGGCGTGGTGATGCTCACCTCGCGCTCCGTGACGGACGCGGCGTTGGCCACGCCGGGCAGCGCGGTCAGCAGACCGGCGGATGCCACCCAGGCAGCGAAGTCGCGGCGGGTGTACTTGTTGAGCTCTTCCTGGTCGTTCAGATCACACATGGTTGGCTTGCCTCGTTGGGTTTAAAACGCAAGCCAGCTTATGCCATGGATCGAAAAGGCCAGCAAGCCGGCACTTTTTTCTCCGCTGCCCGGTGGTGGGTTTTTGCGTATGGGTTGCTATGTAAAAAATAGCTACTAGCGCATATGCCACATGCGCCAGCGGGCTAAATACCGTTGAAACACCGTTCGCCCAGAGCCTGTCGAAGGGTTGGGCTTGCCCGCCAGCGGCTTTGACAAGCACAGCCCGAACGGGGTAGGACTGGGTAGTTACGAATCCTTAACCAGCAAGGCCTAAAAAATCGACAAGCCCGTGCGCCCCGCAAACAACTCCAGTGCGTGCATGCCGAGCAGCGAATTGCCGCTGGCGTCCAGCGCGGGCGACCAGACGCACAGGGTGAGCTGGTCGGGCACCACGGCGACGATGCCGCCGCCGACACCGCTCTTGCAGGGCAGGCCGATGCGGTAGGCGAATTCACCGGCGGCGTCGTAGGTGCCGCAGGTGAGCATCAGCGCGTTGACGCGGCGGGCCTGGCTTTCGGTGACGACGGCCACGCCCGTACGGTAGGGGTGCTGGCCGTCACGGCACAGGTAGCCGACGGCGCGGGCCATTTGCTGGCAGCTCATGCGGATGGCGCACTGGTGAAAGTACAGGTCCAGCACGGCGGCCACGGGGTTGTCGAGCTTGCCAAAGCCCTTCATGAAGTTGGCCAGTGCATGGTTGCGAAAGCCGGTTTCGGCCTCGGAGCGGGCTACTTCGGGGTCGAGGTGTATGGGCTCGTGGCACAGGTGGGACAACATCTCCAGGATGTTGCCCACGCCGTCGCCGTGCGACAGCAGCCGGTCGGCCACGGCGATGGCTCCGGCATTGATGAAGGGGTTGCGCGGCTTGCCCTGCTCGTTTTCCAGCTGCACCAGCGAGTTGAACGGGTTGCCCGAGGGCTCGCGGCCAATGCGCTGCCACAGCGCGTCGCCCAGGTGCTGCATCGCCATGGTCAGCGAAAACAGCTTGGACATGCTCTGGATGGAGAACGGCGTGGCGGCGTCCCCGCTGGCCGCCTCCAGCCCGTCGCGGGTGCGCAGGGCGATGCCGAACTGCTGCGGCGAGACGCGGGCCAGCGCCGGGATGTAGCTGGCCACCTGGCCTTGCGCGCCCAGCAGGGGCCGCACGGCAGTGTTGATGTCGTCGAGGATGGCTTGGAAGTTCACGCGGTGCTCCACATAGAAAGGCGTTGTTCCATTTCTAAATCATCCCTGTCGTTGTTGTTTCGCCTTGCCGTGCTACAGCACTGTCTGCGGCTTCACGCCTAGACAGTAATGATTTGGAAATGGAATTAGGAGTCAAGATTGTCCCGCATCCTGGCCGTTCTGATGGGGCATTGTGCTATTTAATCAATAGCTGCTTGTGCAGATAATACCTGCGCTAGAGGTCTATTTTGTTTGCGTAAATGCGGTGTCGGCATCGCTGCGTGGTGCCCCTGTCCAGACGGTGCTCCTGGCAGCGGCTACATTCCTCTGTCAACCCCATTCCCCCGGCAGTCTCACCCTGCTGCAGCACTAACTGTCGCATCCCGTGTCCATAGAAGCCGTACCAGACCCTACCGACAGCCCGTGGCCAAGCCAACGCACGCAGCGTGCGCGCTTGTCGCAGGGGTTGCTGGTCTCTGTGCTGGCCCATGCGCTGCTGTTGGGCTTGACGTTTGGCGACCAGGAGGGTGGGCTTCCGGGCTTCGGTTTTCCCTGGCAGGAAAGGCGGGCCGAGGTGCCTGCACTGCGCGTGGTGCTCGACGCGGCGCCAGCGGCAGCCACTGAGCCGCCTGAACCGCCTGAACCGCAAGATAGTGCAGCGGTGGGCGCTGGTCCGGCACACGCCACGGCGGTTGCCGCAACGCCATTGCGCGCCGATCCGCCATCCGAACCCAACGTTGAGGCGGACCCGGCCGATGGATTTACATGGGTCGAACCGTCCGCGCATCCTGTTCCTACGCAGCTACCTGCCACAGAGCGGCGGGAAGCCGAGCGCCAACAGGCTCTGCTGCAGGCAGCCGAAAAACAAGAAGCTGCGCGCCAGGACGCCGTACGGCTAGAGGCGCAGCGCCTCCAGGCCGCACAGCAGGAGGCCCAGCGACAGGCGGCAGCGCGGCAAGAAGTGCTGCAACAAGAGGCGGCAGAAGCCGCTCGCGCCGAGGACAACATCCAGCTGGCCACGCTGCAGGCAACGGCACGGCTAGAGGCCGCTCGGCAGGACGCGGCACGGGCCGAAGCGGTGCGGGTCCAGGCCGCGGTATGGGAGAACGAGCGCTTGGAAATTTTGCGTTTGGAAGGCAAGGCGCAGGAGGCGCTGCGGGTGGCATCGGTACGGCAGGAGACGGCCCGCCAGGAGGCGGCGCGGGCCGAAGCCGCTCGCGTGGAACTCCAGCTCCAGGAGGCCACGCAGCAAGCCGCAGCCCGGCAAGAGCTGCTGCGGCAAGACGCCGTCCGCCAAGCAACACTGCGGGCGCAGGCCGAGCGCCAGGATGCGGCCCGCGCCGAGGCTGCGCGTGTGGAGGTGGAACGCCAGCAGGCCGCGCAGCAAGCGCTAGCCCGGCAGGACGAAGCGCGCCAGGCCGTGGCACGGCAAGAAGCGGTGCGGGCAGAGGCTGCGCGCTTGGATGCGGAGCGTCTGGAAGCCTCAAGGCAAACGGCGGCGCGACAGGATGCCGCCCGCCAGGAAGCGGCTCGGGTGGAGGCTGCACGGATCGACGTGGCGCGGGTGGAGGCCGAACGGCAGGAGGCTATCCGCCAGGCCGCAGCGCGGCAACAAGCGCTAGCCCGGCAAGAAACAGCGCGCCAAGAGGCGGCGCTGCAGGACGCCGCCCGCCAAGCCGCCGCGCGGGCGGAGGCGACCCGCCAAGAGGCTGCAGCACAAGCCGCTGCACGGCAGGACACCGAAAGGCAAGAGGCCGCGAAGCGGTCTGCCGAGCAGCAGGCGGCGCAACAGGACGCGGGCCGCCAGGAAGCGGCGCGTGTTGTGGAGGAGCGTGCGGCAGCACGGCGAGAGGAGGTGCGTGCGGCGGCAGCGCAACGCGAAGAACGGCTGCGGGCGATAGGGCGGCAGCTGAACGAGGAAGCGGACCGGCGGGATGCGGTGCGCGCATCGTCACCGCTGCCATCGTCGTGGAGCAGTGCCCGCCGGGGCCGGATTTTTGGCCGCAGCGACACCAACCAAGAGCTGGTGCTGTACGCCGAGGCCTGGAGCCGCAAGATCGAACTCAATATGACCATGGACGCAGTCCGCGAGGCCGCCCAGCAGCCGCACACCGACCCGCTGGTGTTGGTGGCCGTGCGCAGTGACGGCTCGGTGGAGTCGGTGAGCTTTGTGCGCTCCAGTGGCGTGCCCGCCCTGGACGCAGCGGTACGTGGCGTGGTGCAGAGCCTGGCGAACTACCCGGCGTTCCCGCCCGCGCTGGCCCGTGAGTTCGACGTGGTCGAGATCCGCCGCAGCTGGCATTTCGACATGGCGATCCGGCTGTATTGACGGCATGGTGTGCTATTTAAAACATAGCTGTTAACGCTGATGGAATATGCGCTGAATGGCTATTTGATGTAAATTTTTGCATGGCGGTGATGGGGCTTTTTCAGGCGTTCGGTTGTTGCCGGGTGGTAATTTCGCGCTTCTAAAATGGTGGGCTTATTTCCACAGGGCTGGCGCCGCGCCCGTCCTACTTTCCTTCCCAACCGAGACAACCCGCCATGAACGTCATCCGCTTCTCCGATCTGTGTGCCCAAGGCAAGGCCGCAGGCCAACGTGTTTTCATCCGCGCCGACCTGAATGTGCCGCAAGACGGCAGCGGTGCCATCACCGAAGACACGCGCATCCGCGCCTCGGTGCCTTGCATCCAGCTGGCGTTGGACGCGGGCGCGGCGGTGATGGTGACTTCGCACCTGGGCCGCCCTACCGAAGGTGCTTTCAAGCCTGAAGACTCGCTGGCCCCGGTGGCCAAGCGCCTGGGCGAGCTGCTGGGCCGCGACGTGCCGTTGGTGGCCGATTGGGTGGACGGTGTCACCGTGGCCCCCGGCCAGGTGGTGCTGCTGGAGAACTGCCGCGTCAACGTCGGCGAAAAGAAGAACACGCCTGCGCTGGCGCAAAAGATGGCCGCGCTGTGCGACATCTTCGTGAACGACGCGTTTGGCACCGCCCACCGGGCCGAAGGCACCACCTACGGCATCGCCGAATACGCCAAGGTGGCCTGCGCCGGCCCGCTGCTGGCGGCCGAGATTGACGCCATCACCAAGGCCCTGGCCCAGCCCCAGCGCCCGCTGGTGGCCATCGTCGCCGGGTCCAAGGTATCGACCAAGCTGACCATTTTGAAGAGCCTGGCCGACAAGGTGGACCAGCTGATCGTGGGCGGCGGCATTGCCAACACCTTCATGCTGGCAGCGGGTCTGAAGATCGGCAAGAGCCTGGCCGAACCCGACCTGGTAGACCAGGCCAAGGCCGTGATCGACGCCATGCAGGCACGCGGCGCGGCGGTGCCGATTCCGACCGACGTGGTCACCGCCAAGACCTTTGCTGCGGACGCCGTGG